>JAQGIJ010000219.1 GCA_028291285.1 Phenylobacterium sp.
GTGCTGGAGAAGGACCACGTCCGCGGCAAGATCGTTCTGGAAGTGACGCCGCAGGTATGAGGTGGGACGTGTGACACCCTCTCCCGGCATCCGGGGAGAGGCGATTACAGCAGCGCCTTGGCCCGGGCGAACACGGCCTCGAACATCGCAGGCGTCAGCCGGCCGGTGTTCGTGTTGAGCCGCGAGCAGTGGTAGCTGTTCAGCAGGGTGTAGCGGCCGGCCTGGAACTCCGAGCCGTGGCCGGCGATCCCGGCCGAGGCCTTCAGGCCCAGCGCGCGCAGCACGTTCCTGCGGCTGACGTCGCCCAGCGTCACGATCACCTTCACCCGGGGCAGGGCGGCGATCCGCGCGGCCAGGAACGGCCGGCAGGTCGCCTCCTCGGTGGTCTCGGGCTTGTTGCCGGGCGGGGCGCAGCGCACGGCGTTGGTGATCATGCAGTCGACCAGGGTCAGGCCGTCGTCTGGCCGCGCCTCGTATCGCCCCTCGGCGAAGCCCAGCTTCAGCAGCGTCTCGTAGAGCAGCACCCCGGCATGGTCGCCGGTGAACGGCCGGCCGGTGCGGTTGGCGCCCATGCGCCCCGGCGCCAGCCCCACCACCAGCAGCCGCGCGTCCGGATCGCCGAACGACGGCGCCGGCCCGTTGAACCACTCCGGATGGGCCGCGCGGTTGGCGGCGCGATAGGCCACCAGCCTGGGACAGAGCGGACAATCCCGCGGCGGCTCCGGGTTCAGGCCGGCGCGCGGCGCCTCAAGCGTCGGCATCGGCGTCCGGGGCGGCGGGCGCGCGCTGCGGCTCGGTGACGAAGCGCGGCAGGCGCGAGGAGGGCCGGCCGATGAGCTCGGCCAGGTCGGCCAGGTCCACGAAGCAGTCGGCCTGGCGACGCAGCTCGTCGGCGACCATCGGCGGCTGCGACTTGACCGTCGAGACCACCGTCACCCGTGCGCCGCGCCGCTGCACCGCCTGCACCAGGCAGCGGAAATCGCCGTCGCCGGAGAACAGCACCAGGTGGTCGGCGCCGGCGGCCGCGGTCTCCATCATGTCCACGGCGATCTCCACGTCCATGTCGCCGCGCCAGCGCCGGCGGCCCTGGGCGTCGGTGAACTCCCGCGCGGGCTTGGTCACCAGCCGGAAGCCGTTGTAGTCCAGCCAGTCGACCAGCGGCCGGATCGGCGAATATTCCTGATCGTCCACCAGCGCGGTGTAATAGAAGGCGCGCACCAGGACGCCGCGCCTGCGGAACTCCTCGTGCAGCTTGCGGTAGTCGATGTCGAAGCCCAGCGCCTTGGCCGCCGAGTAGAGGTTGGCGCCATCGATGAACAGCGCCAGCCGGTCGGTAGGGTAGAAGGTCATTCGTTCGAAAATTCCAATTCCCGGCGGCATCAACCTCGACGAGGTGGTCGTCGTGGCCCTCGGCAGCAATCTGGCCGGGGACTACGCCTCCTCGGAGGATCTCCTGGAGGCCGCCCTGGCGCGCTTTCCCGAGGCCGGTCTGCGCGTGCTGAAACGGTCGGGCTGGTGGCGCTCCGCCGCCTGGCCTGACCCTGGGGCGCCTGACTACCGCAACGGAATTGCGCTTGTCGAGGCTGAGCTTGGGGCGGAAGCCACGCTTTCTGCGCTTCTGTCGGTTGAAACGGCCTTCGATCGCCAAAGAGGCGCAAGAAACGCGCCGCGCACGCTCGACCTCGACCTGATCGCCCACGGCCGCACGGTGCTGAACGAGCCCGGCCTCGTCCTGCCGCACCCCCGCGCCCACGAGCGGCGCTTCGTCATGGGCCCGCTCGCCGAGATCGCGCCCGCCTGGCGCCACCCGCTGAGCGGCCGCACCGCCGCCGAGCTGGCTTGCGAAGCCACCGTCGGCCTCGACGCAGCACGCATCTCCCCGCCAGCGGGGAGCGGGTAGGGTGAGGGGTGGCGCGGCATCGCCGATCCAGCCGAGGCGCAGCCAGTCGTCACTCGACCCCCCGCCCAGCCGCTATTTTTCCGCTGTTGCAGAAGCGCTTAACCCGGTCGTGCGACCGTTGCGGCGTTGCACAATGGGGGCGGACCCCCTATCTTCGCCCGTTCTATCTGCCGCTTGAGGACTCCATGGCTCGCGTCACCGTCGAAGATTGCATCGAGAAGGTTCCCAACCGCTTCAGCCTGGTGCTGCTGGCGGCCCATCGCGCCCGCGCCATCTCGGCCGGCGCCCAGCTCCTGGTCGACCGCGACAACGACAAGAACCCGGTCGTCTCGCTGCGCGAGATCGCCGATGACGTGGTCGACGCCGAGGAGCTGCGCGAGAACCTGATCGGCACCCTGCAGCGCGTCGACGAGCGCTCCGAGGCCGAGGAAGAGGCTGAAACCCTCGCCCTGCTGGCCGATCCGACGCACATGCAGATGAGCGAGCTCGAGCTCGTCCGCGCCCTTCAGAGCGACCGCGACGGCGGTCAGGAGGAGCGGTACTGAGCCCGGAAGGCGCAGACCCTCTCATCGTCGAGGCGGCCCCGCCGGCCGCCCTGCTCAAGGACGCCTCGCCCAAGGCCGGCCCGGCCCAGGGCGCGGCCGCGACGCCCGCCGCTTCCGCCCTCCGGCGCCCCCGCTTCCTTCGCCAGTTCGAGCTGATCGAGAAGGTCCGCTCCTACGATCCCACCGCCGACGAGGCGCTGCTGAACCGCGCCTACGTCTACGCCATGCGCATGCACGGCGCGCAGACCCGGGCTTCCGGCGACCCCTACTTCGCCCACCCGATCGAGGTGGCCGGCATCCTCACCGACTACCGGCTCGACACCGCGACCATCGTCACGGCCCTGCTGCACGACGTCATCGAGGACACCCCGGTGTCGCGCGCCGACATCGCCGAGCACTTCGGCGACGAGATCGCCGAGCTGGTCGAGGGCGTGACCAAGCTGTCGCGGCTTGAGCTCAACGCCGAGCACCTGCGGCAGGCGGAGAACCTGCGCAAATTCAGCCTGGCCATCTCAAAGGACGTGCGCGTCCTGATGGTCAAGCTGGCCGACCGCCTGCACAACAT
>JAQGIJ010000152.1 GCA_028291285.1 Phenylobacterium sp.
GGCCGCGCAGCGCCGGGTCGGCGATGTAGTGGGCGGAGTAGACCGGTCTCGGCAGATAGCCGCGGGCGATCTTGTGCTGGCCCTGGGCGCCGGCCTCCACGCGGGCGAGGCCGCGGTCGATGGCCCACTCGATGGCCCGGTAATAGCAGAGCTCGAAGTGCAGGAAGGGCACGTCCTCGACGCAGCCCCAGTTGCGGCCGAAGAGGCAGTCGTCGCCGATCAGGTTGAGCGCGCCGGCGATCCAGCGGCCGCCCTGACGGGCCATGATCAGCAGCACCCGATCGGCCATCCGCTCGCCCAGCAGCGAGAAGAAGCGCCGGTTCAGATAGGGACTGCCCCACTTGCGCGAGCCGGTATCCATGTAGAAGCCGAAGAAGGCGTCCCAGTGGTCCTCGTTGAGGTCGCCGCCGGTAAGGCAGACGATCTCCCGCCCGGCCTGGGCGTCGCGGCGCTCGCGGCGGATCGTCTTGCGGCGCCCCGACGACAGCGCGGCCAGGAAGTCCTCGAAGGTCGCGTAGCCGCGGTTCTCCCAGTGGTATTGCTGGCCCTCGCGCAGCGCCAGGCCCTGCTCGCCCATCCAGCGCCACTCCGCCTCGCAGGGGAAGTTCACGTGCAGGGAGGAGGCGCCGAACTTGTCGCAGACGGTGATCGCCCCGCCCAGCAGCAGCGCCCTCGCCGCTTCCGGATCGACGTCGGGCCGGGACAGCAGGCGCACGCCCGTGGCCGGGGTGAACGGCGCGGCGCAGAGCAGCTTGGGATAGTAGCGCCCGCCCGCCCGCTCGTAGGCCTCGGCCCAGGCGTGGTCGAAGATGTATTCGCCCTGGCTGTGGGACTTCAGGTTGAGCGGCATGACCGCGGCGACGCCGCCGGCCTCGTCCTCGACGCTGAGGTGCTGCGGGCCCCAGCCGGTGCGCTCGACGGCGCAGCCGGCCGCCTCCAGCCCGTCCAGGAAGTCGAAGCTCATGAAGGGATTGCCGGCGTAGGCCGGATTGCCCGCGCAGGCGTCCCAGGCCTCGCGGCCGATCTCGGCGATGCGGCGGTGCAGCCGGACCGCCGGTTTCAGGCTCACGGGCGGAAGCCTTCGAAGATCAGGTTGTCGCAATCCGCCCTGACGGCCTCCCATTGGGCGGGCTCGCGCACGGTCCAGGCGACGACGGGCATGCCCTGGGCCCGATACCGGGCGGCGGCTTCGCCGGGCAGGATGTCGAGGCCGAGCGCCAGGAAGTGCGGCCGGGCGATGGCGACGTGCTCCAGGCGCGCATAGCTGCGCCGCTGCTCGGAGCCGAGGTGGGCGGCGTCGCGATAGGAATAGCTGTCGAGGCCGCGCAGCACGCCCGGGAAGCGGTCGGCGAACCAGGCGTGGGAATACGGGTTGAAGCCGATCACCGCCACCGGGCCGGCGTGGTCCATGATGATCTCGTGGACGCGCTGCTCGAGCGGACCGACGCGGCCGGCCGGCGTCTTCAGCTCCACCTGGACCAGGGCGCGACGGCCCACCAGGGCCAGGGTCTCGAGCAAGGTGGGAATCCGCTCGTCGGTCCCGGCCAGCCGCAGCTCGGCCAGGTCCCCGGCGGTGCGGTCGGCCAGGCGGCCGGTGGCGCCGGTCATCCGCTCCAGGCTCTCGTCGTGGAAGACCATGGCCTCGCCGTCGGCGGAGAGCCGCACGTCCAGCTCGATGCCGTAGCCGGCGGCGCAGGCGGCCTGGAAGGCGGCCAGGGAGTTCTCCGGCGCGCCGTCGGCGCTCCATAACCCGCGGTGCGCCACCGGCGGCGCAAAGAGCAGGTCCCAGGCCGCGCCGAAGCCCTGTTGGACCGATTTGGCGCTCACGGCTTCAGCGCCACCACCGCATCCACCTCGACGGCGAAGTTCATCGGCAGCCGATAGACGCCGACGGCGGAGCGCGCGTGCCGGCCGGCCTCGCCGAAGACGTCGACCATCAGGTCCGAGGCGCCGTTCACCACCTGCGGGATCTCGAAGAAGCCGGGGCCGGCCTGGACGAAGCCGCCGAGCTTCACCACCCGCGCCACGCGGTCGAGGTCGCCGCCGCAGGCAGCCTTCATCTGGGCGATGAGGTTGATCCCGCAGATCCGGGCGGCGCGCTTGGCGGTGTCGGCGTCGACCTCCTCGCCCACCACGCCCTTGATCCCGCCGGACGCGTCCGTCGAGACCTGGCCGGAGATGTGCAGCAGCTCGCCCGCGCGGACGAACGGCACGTAGTTGGCGACGGGGGCGTTCGGCTGGGGCAGCGTGATCCCCAGCCCGGCGAGGCGGTCTTCGATCTGCGACATGGGAGACCTCTATCGCCCGGCCGCGCCTGAGAAAAGGCCCGGACGGTTCGGTCCGGGCCAAACCCCAACATGAGAAAAGGCCCGGACCTCGCGGTCCGGGCCCGTAAGGCCACAGGGCGCCTGGCGGGGCGCGCCGATGGGTACTAACTCGTGTGTTTAGCGGGCGGCCTGGAAGCGCTCGACCATGTCGGTCACGCGCGCGTTCAGCGGCTTCATGCTGTCCTTCATCGAGGCCGACACGGTCTCGGTGAACTTGCCGACTTCGGCCATGTAGTTCTCGAGGAACGACTTGGCGAGCGTCGACTGCAGCTCGACCACTTCCTGCACGCTCTTGGCGGTGGCCAGCGAGCGGGCGGCGGCGACCTGGTCGTCGAAGGTCTTCTTCGACAGCGCCATGGCCTGCGCGCTGATGGTCTCGGCGCCCTTGGCGGCGGCGGTCACAGAGGCGACGACGGCTTCAAGGTTCTTCTTCGAATGGCTATTGGCTTCGTTGATCGCGGCCAGCGTCTTTTCGACGCCGTCCTTGAAGGCGGTGTTGGAGGCGGCGGTGATCTGCTCGACAGTTGACTTCACGGCTTCGGCGGCGGGCATGGGTAAGGCTCTCCTGGGGGCTCTCAAGCGGCGCTGGGCCGCAAACGCAACATGCGCAAGAAACGCTTTTACTCCCGCGGCTTATGTCGCATCACGGAACGAGTGTCAACGAATTCTTGTGCACTGCACAATGACAGAAATGTTGCGCTGCATCACGGTTGCGTGAAAACCGGGCCCGCAGCGCGACAATTCGGCCCGATCAAGAGCTTGTTTACACGTGAGCAACCGTAAGCGTGCCATGATACGTGAGATTCACCAGCGGCCGAGCCGCCCCAACCCTTTGATTCGACGGACGAAGCATGTTGCGAAACGCCCGCCGCCTGTTCGCCGCCCTTGGCCTGGCCGCAGCGACCCTGGTCGCCGCCGCCCCGCCGCCGGCGCAGGCGCAGATTCCTTATTTCCGCAGCCTGCTGGCCGCGTCGGAGAGCAAGTACGCGTCGATCGTCGTCGACGCCAAGAGCGGCGAGGTCCTCTATTCCAACCACGCCGACAGCCCGCGCTATCCAGCGTCGCTGACCAAGATGATGACGCTCTACCTCGCCTACGAGGCGCTGGCGTCGGGCAAGCTCAGGCTCGAGGACCGGATCGTCTTCTCGCCGCACGCCGCCGCCCAGGCGCCGACCAAGCTGGGCGTCGCTCCGGGTGACTCGATCACCGTCGCGGAGGCGATCCAGGGGATGGCGATCCTGTCGGCCAACGACGCGGCCATGGCCATGGCCGAGAAGCTCGGCGGCACCGAAGGCCGGTTCAGCGCGCTGATGACCCTGCGGGCCCAGGAGCTGGGCATGCAGAACACCCGTTTCGTGAACCCCAACGGCCTGCCCGACAGCCGGCAGATCTCCAGCGCCCGCGACCTGGCGATCCTGTCGCGCGCGCTGATGCGCGACTATCCGCAGTACTACCACTACTTCAGCCAGGCGGGCTTCAGCTTCCGCGGCCGCTGGATCAACGGCCACAACCACCTGCTGGGCCGCGGGATCGACGGGCTGAAGACCGGCTACACCCGCACCTCCGGCTTCAACATCGCCATCTCCGGCGTGCGCGAGAACCGCCGCCTGGTGGTGGTGGTCATGGGCGGCCCGAGCATCGCCGCGCGCGACCAGAACGCCGAGGACCTGCTGGTCACCGGCTTCGACGTCATGTCGCGCCGGGCCCGCGGCGACATGTCGGTCACGGTGGCGCAGAACCTCTCCGAGCCGCTCGCCAGCGGCCCGGTCCAGCGTCCGCCCGTGGACGAGGGCGACGGCGACCAGGACAACCTGAAGATCGTGCTCGCCAACGCCACCCCGCCGGCCGGCGCCTCCAAGCTGCAGGTGATCACGCCGCCGCGCCCGGCCGCCCGCCTCGAGCGCGCCCAGCCGGCGCGCCGCGAAGCCCGCAACGGCTATTCGGTCCAGGTCGGCGCCTTCCGCTCGAAGGGCGAGGCGCACCGCCAGATCGCCTTCGTGCAGGACCGCTTCGGCAAGCACCTCGGCGACGCCGCCGCCGCGACCGACCGCCAGGCCGGCCGCTATCGCACCGTCTTCAGCGGCCTCTCAGAGCGCGAGGCCAAGGCCACCTGCCACGCCATGCGCGCCCGGCGCCTGGCCTGCGAGGTCCTCGACGACTGATCTCGGCGTCCC
>JAQGIJ010000201.1 GCA_028291285.1 Phenylobacterium sp.
CGGATATTCGTAGGTGACGGTGGTCTGCGGGTGCGCCTGGCCGGTCAGGTGCTTGTACTCGCTGATCCGGGTGTAGGCCTGGGTCATCGGATAGTTGACCGTGCCGACGGGCTGGAACTGCGGCTGATCGAGCGTCACGTGCTCGAACCGCAGCGAGCGGTACGGCAGCTTGCCGAAGCGGAAGCCGAAGAACTCGTCGACGGCGCCGGTCCAGATCAGCCCGCGCCGGGGCCGCACGTCGCGCACCTCGGCGAAGTCCGTGCCGACGCGGACGTCGATCAGCGGGTGGTCCAGCATCCGCTTGAACATCGCCGTGTAGCCGGCCTTGGGCATGAACTGGAATTCGTCGGTGAAATAGCGGTCGTCGCGGTTGGTGCGCGTCGGCACCCGCGCGGTGACCGACTTGTCGAGCTCGGACGGGTCGAGGCCCCACTGCTTGCGGGTGTAGCCGCGGAAGAACTTTTCGTAGAGCTCGCGCCCGACGCGGGAGACCACCACGTCCTCGGAGGTGCGGATCTCCGCCACCGGCTCGGCCCGGGCCGCGAACCAGCCCTCCAGCTCGTCGGAGGTCAGCGACAGGCCGTAGAGCCGATTGATGGTGTCGAGGTTGATCGGGATCGGCACCCTCTGGCCGTCCACCTCGGCCAACACCCGGTGCTCGTAGAGGCGCCAGTCGGTGAAGCGCGACAGGTGGTCGAAGATCGCCTTCGAGTTGGTGTGGAAGATGTGCGGCCCGTAGCGGTGCATCAGCACGCCGGCCGCGTCACGCATGTCGTAGGCGTTGCCGCCCACGTGGTCGCGGCGATCGACGATCAGCACCCGTTCGCCGCGCTCGGCGGCGATGCGCTCGGCGAGCACGCTGCCGGCGAAGCCCGCGCCGACGATCAGCCAGTCGTACATCATGTCCCTTGTGGCGCGTGCGCCAGCCCCACCCTCAGCTACAACCTTGCGCTGCGCCTGGCCAGCGGCGCCGAAGGTCGCAGAGGCTTGCCATTGCGCGTCCGAGCGGCGAAGCCTGCGCCCATGGCCCGACCCCTGACCCCGCCGGTCCTCAACGACGCGCCGCTGGCGCCCGGCCTCTATGTCGTGGCCACGCCGATCGGCAACCTGCGCGACATCACCCTGCGCGCCCTGGACGTGCTGGCCGGGGCCGACCTGGTGCTGGCGGAGGACACCCGGGTCACGGGCAAGCTGCTCGCCGCCTTCGGGCTTTCCAAGAAGCTCGAGCGCTACGACGAGCACGCCGCCGAGCGCACCCGCCCCAAAGTGCTCTCGGCGCTGGCTGAAGGCGGCCGCGTGGCCCTGGTCTCGGACGCCGGCACCCCGCTGGTCTCCGATCCCGGCTACCGGCTCGTGCGCGAGGTCGCCCAGGCGGGGCATCGCGTCTTCCCGATCCCCGGCGCCTCGGCCCTGCTGGCCGGCCTCTCCGCCGCCGGCCTGCCCACCGACCGCTTCCTGTTCGCCGGCTTCCCGCCACCGAAGAGCGCCGCGCGGCGCACCTTCCTGGAGGAGCTGGCCGGGATTCGCGCCACCCTGGTGTTCTTCGAGGGCGGCTCGCGGCTGGCGGCCAGCCTGGCCGACATGGCCGCGGTGCTGGGCGACCGCGAGGCGGTGGTCTGCCGCGAGCTCACCAAGCTCTACGAGACGGTCGTGCGGGGCCCGCTCAGCGCGCTGGCCGCCGACCCGCAGTTCGCCGCCCCCAAGGGCGAGATCGTCGTGCTGGTGGGGCCGGGCCGCGAGGCGGAAGCCACCGCCGCCGACGTCGACGCGGCGCTCGGCGAGGCGCTCGCCCGCCTGAAGCCCGCCGACGCCGCCGCGGAGGTGGCCAGGGCGCTCGGCCTGCCCCGCCGCGACCTCTACCGGCGCGCGCTGGCGCTGAAGGGCGGCGGATGAAGGCGACGCGGGCGGTTCGCGGCGCGGCGGCGCGGCGCTCCGGGCGGCAGGGCGAGGTCTGGGCCGCGCTCTGGCTGATGGCGAAGGGCTATCGCATCCTGGGCTTCCGCCTGAGGACGCCTATGGCCGAGATCGACCTGCTGGCGATCCGTGGGCGGACGCTCGCGGTCGTGGAGGTGAAGCGCCGCACCGACCTGCTGGCGGCGCTGGAGGCGGTGAGCTTCGACCAGCGCGAGCGCCTGCGGCGTGCGGGCTCCGCCCTGGCGGCCCAGCGGCCGAGCCTTTCGGGTGCGGCGGTTCGCCTCGACCTCATGGCCCTCGCGCCCGGACGGCTTCCTATGCATATTCCGGACGCGTGGAAGGGCGCCTGACCGGCTGCGGCCGGGGCGCTGAGGATGGGATGACGCGAGAAGACGCCGAGGATTGCCTGCTGGAGGCGGGGGCCGCCGTCGACGGGGAGTTTCCCCTGCTCGACGCTGCGATCGCCTGCGCCATCCACGAGGATCCGGCGCGCGACCCGCAGCTGGCGCGCGATCTCGGCGCGGCCGGCGTGGATCGCCTGCAGCAGCGGATGAAGCGCGAGAGCGTCGAGGAGGCGCTGGCCGAGGCCATGGCCGGCGACCTGCGCCTGGCCGGCGACCTCTTCACCCACGACGATCCCGAGAACGCCGACATCATCTCCGTCAGCCAGCGCCGCAAGGGCCTGGCCGTCAGCCTGGGCGTCTTCTACCTGCATGTGGCGCGGCGCTGCGGCCTGACGGTCCAGGGCGTCGACTTCCCGGGCCATTTCCTGCTGCGCATCGAGACCGAGGAGGGCCCGCTGGCGCTGGACCCGTTCAGCGAGGGCCGGGTGGTGCTGCCCTCCGAGCTCACCCGCCGCGCCCTGCACGCCGGCCTGACGCCCAACGTCGCCGACCGGCTGGACCGGCTGATGGCGCCGGTGAGCGACCGGGCCGTGCTGGTGCGGCTGCAGAACACCATCTACGCGCGGGCCTCGGCGATGCGCGACTTCACCCGCGCCGAGCGCGCCGCCCTGCGCCGCGCGCTGCTCGACCCCAACGACCACCGCCCCTGGCTCGACGTCGCCGCCGCCCGCGAGGGCCAGGGCGCGCTGGCCGGGGCGCTCGAGGCGCTGGCGCGGGCCACCACCCTCGACGGCGGCGCGGCGCTGGCCGCACGGGCCCAGCGCGAGCAGGTCCGCCTGCGGCTCAACTAGGCGCGCGCCGGCTACGGCGCTGGCGTCCGGCCGCCCCCGGCCCTATGTGGCTGAGCTGGGTGGTCGGGAGTTCGCCATGTCTCTGAAGGTCGCGGTGCAGATGGATCCCATCGAAGGGATCAACATCGAAGGCGACACGACCTTCCTGATGATGGAGAGCGCCCAGGCCCGCGGCCACAGCCTGTTCGTCTACACCACCGAGACGCTGGCGCTGGAGGACGGCCGCGCCTTCGCCCGCGGCCGCGACGTCCAGGTCCAGCGGGTGA
>JAQGIJ010000236.1 GCA_028291285.1 Phenylobacterium sp.
CGGAAAAATTGTCGCCGGCCGTCCGGATCCTCGATGTCCGCGATCAGGCAGTTCGCACATGGGGCGCCCGCAGGGGCGTCACCGTCGTCTGGGCGCCGAAGGGGTTCTTGCGGAACTCGCGCGGCGAGACGCCGAACTGGTCGCGGAAGGTGCGGCTGAAATAGGCCGGATCGCTGAATCACCAGCGGTAGCAGATCTCCGAGATCGACAGCTGGTGCTTGAGGTTGGCGGCCAGGTCATCGCGGCACCGCTCCAGCCGCCGCTGGCGCAGGTAGCTGGTGAAATTCTGGCCGGAGCTCTCGAACAGCTTCTGCAGGTTGCGCACCGAGATGCCGTATTCCGCGGCGATCGCCGCCAGGTTCAGCCCGGGCTCCTGCAGCCGCGCCTCGATCAGCTGGAAAACCTTCTGCACCGCGCCGGCCCGGCGGCCGGCCATCCCGCCCAGGCTCTCGGTGTCGGCCTGCATCAGCACCAGGGTCGAGAGGAACTCGCACAGCGCGGATTCGATCGAGCAGAGCTCCTCTTCCCCAAGGATCGCGAAGGTGTCCGCCAGGGAGGCCAGGAAGCCGCAAAAGATGCGCCCGAGGGCGGAGTCGGTCAGCGCGTGCTTCATGGTGGTGTTGATCGGGGTGATCAGCCGAGGGCCCAGCACCGCGTCGGGCGCCTCGACCAACAGGATGCGGAAGTCGCCGTCGAATTCGAACTCCGTGCGGGTGTTCGCCGCGCCGAAGATCACCTGGCCCGCCTCGATCTCGAGGGGCTCGGGCGCGCCGCGTTGCCGAACCGTTGCGCGGCCTTCCAGCATCATGGCCACGCAGACGCCGCGGGCGTTCTGCGAGCGCAGGGAGAAGCTCTGGGCGCGCGAGGCGATCTGCAGGAACTCGAAGCCCTTGCGGGTGCCGATGGCGGTGGTGGCGCCGAAGAATTGCGAGCCGGGCTGTACGCCCAGGGAAGCTATTCCCCTCTGGTCGAGGGATTCGCACCAGCCGGCCGCGCGCTGGTGGTCGGGGAGAGCCGGGGTGGAGAAGCGCCAGGCGTCCATCGGACGGGCTTCACGCTTGGCCTGCTGTTGGACGTGCATGGGCATGCTCTTCGAAGGTGAACACGCTGCGGAACCGCAGCTCCAAACTATACGCACGGTGAATATAGTTTTGGCGAGAGGGCCGACCGGCCGCCAGGCGCTACCATCGTCATTTCTGATTAAAATTCAGGCGAAATTCCTACAAACAGGGCGGGAATCTCCGATGACCGGCGCGGCCGGGGCGCTAAAGGTGCGTCCGGTCCGGGTATAAACCTGGGGTGTATGGCTCGCGACCGAGTCACCCGCGTTCCAAGCTGAGCCGTTTGACGGCGTCGAGGCCGGCAGGCGTTCCCTGAGCGCGCCCAGCCATCTGATCCTGGCGTCCGGCCGCGTTGCGCCCTGCCCGCCCCGCCTGATGCTGCAGGCGCGAAATCACAAGTCTTCCGGTGGGCTGGGCCAAGACCTCCCCCGAGGATGAACTTATGGTCTTTTGAATAGGGAAGAACTTGCGCGCATTTAATGTGCAGTGTGAGCCCAAATTATGATCACGATGTAGGTTTCGGTCCGACAAACACCGTAGTGCTCAGTGAATGGATAGTATTACGGACGCCTGTACGCCGCCGGTGACGGCGGCCGGGAATAAACAAGATGGGGGATATATGATGTCGACAGATCGATTCATGCTGATGAGTGCGTCGGCTATCGCTTTGGTGATGCTCGGCTATGGCTCGGCCTCTGCGGCTGCCGCCGCCGCAGAGGACGCCGCCGTCGCCACGGCCGCCGCGGACGCCGACGCTTCCACGGTTGCGGAAGTCGTCGTCCGGGCCGACCGGGCGCACCTGCTGGAGCAGCGGCCCAACGGCACCGTCCTGGGGATGGAGAAGCCGCTCATCGAGACGCCGCGCTCCGCCAGCTTCATCTCCGCGGAGACCCTGCAGCGCTACGGCATCCAGACGATCGACAAGCTGATCTCGGTCTCGCCCAGCTCCTATACCGCGAGCTTCTACGGCGTCGCCGGCAGCCTGAATATCCGCGGCACCCTGGCGGAGAACTACTTCCGCGGCTTCAAGATGATCGAGAACCTGGGGACCTACGGGACCCCGGTGGCCGGCGCCGAAGCCATCGAGGTGGTCCGCGGGCCGCCCATGGCCAACTACGGCGCGGGCAAGGTCGGGGGCCTGCTGAACTACAGCCCCAAGGGCGGCAAGATCAACGGCGAATTCCCCACCGAGCTGAGCGGTCAGGTCAGCGCCACGGTCGGCAGCTATAATAAGAAGAACGTCAACGGCCAGGTGAGCTTCCCGCTCAACATCGGGCCCATCGAGGGCGGGGTCTCCGCCTACGCCGAGGCCGACGACTCCCACAGCTACTACCGGGGCATCTACCCCAAGCATCAGATGTTCCAGGTCGGCTCGGACTTCAACCTGGGCCACGACTGGAGCCTGGCGGCCGGCGCCATGATCTACCACGAGACCGGCAATGTGCAGACGCCGGGCTGGAACCGCATCACGCAGGCCCTGATCGACAATGGGACCTATGAGACGGGCCGGAACACCGCGATCGTCGACACCAACGGGGATGGCCGTATCGAGCCCAATGAGTCCCGGGCTGGCTGCAGATATCCGACCGCGTGCAGCCTGCACGTCACCTACAAGGGCCAGCCCCTGACCCTGCCGGCGTGGTTCCCGCTGACGTCCGGCGTCGGCACGGCGCACCTCGATCCGCGCACCGTCTTCATCAGCGACGCCGACTTTTCGCACACCCTGGTCCAGGTCTACTACCTCGACCTCGTCAAGGACCTGGGCGCGTACGGCCTCGTCAAGCTGCAGAACTTCTACACCACGCAGAAGAACCAGCGCTTCGTCAGCTATGGCTTCCCGGCGGACTTCGAGGCCTGGACCGAAGAAAGCCGCGCCACCTATCAGTTCGACCTGAACGGTTGGAACGATTTCGTCGTCACCAAGAACATGGTCGGCGTGTCGAATCGCCACTACCACGGGACCGACAAGCAATCGTTCGGCAGCGGCCAGATCTCGCTCAACCGCCGCGACCTGACCGTCGGCGCCACCCCGACCGACACCTTCGACTCTCCCTTCACCACAGCCGACGGCGGTCTGCAGTGGGAGATGAACGTCAACAGCAACTGGAACGACGCCGGCGCCTTCGGCATGACCGACATCATGCTCGGGGACCGGCTCGATCTGATCCTGGGCGGCCGCTACGACAGATACCACGCCCACAGCATCGACAGGGGCGTGTTCTCGTTCGAGACCACCCTGCCGCAAGGCAATACCCACGGCGTCTTCACCTACAACGCCAGCGCCAGCTTCAAGCTCGGCTGGGGCCTGATGCCCTATGTCACCTTCGACAAGGCCACGAGCCTGGAAGTCGGCCAGGCCGGCGACCTGAAGTCCTCGCAATTGCAAGGGGTGGGCAACTTCCTGTCCCAGGGCCAGCTGCAGGAAGCCGGCCTCAAGTTCCAGCTGCTGCGGAAGACCCTCGTGGGCGCCGTGGACGTCTATAAACAACGCCGCGAGCAGCTCTCCGGCGAGAACAGCGTCACCCAGCCGACCGTCAGCAAGGGCTTCGAATACGAGCTGCGCTACCTGGCCACCGACAGCCTCAGCTTCACCCTGGCCGGCGACATCCAGAAGACCACGGTCATCGGGCCCGATCACAGCACGGTGTACATCACGCCGGCGACGGCCGGGATCAGCGACCCGGCATCGGCCTATGGCAGCGAAATCGGGGTCGACTTCTCCACCCTTCCGGGACGCGGCGGCAACTACACCTTGAGCATCGTCCCCAACAATGTGACCAGCCTGTTCGCCACTTATATCAGCAAGGACAATGATTGGGGCCGCTGGGGCGCCACGATCGGAGCCACTCACGCCTCAAAGACCACGACCCTGGTGGAAAACCCGCTGGTGCTGCCGGCCTATACGGTAGTCAACCTCTCGGGCTTCTACGGCTACGGGCCTTGGGAGGTTGCAGTCAATGTGGATAACCTCTTCGACGAGCAATACTTCAGTCCGTCCCAGAGCACCTACGTCAACATCGCGATCCTGCCCGGCCGCGGGCGGGAATGGCGGGCGACGCTGAAGCGGAAATTCTAGCCCATCGTGCAACTGACCGGCGCGGCGGCCCAGGTCGCTGCGCCGGTCCGCCAGATCGAGACAGATATGACCAAGAACGAACTGCGTCCGTGGGTCGTGCTGTTCGCCGTCAGTCTTGCGGCCTTCGGTGTGAATTCGGGCACCTTCACCACGCTTGGCGTGGTGATGCCGCACATGGTCAGGGAGATGCATTGGAGCTGGACCAAGGCAGGGCTGGGTTTCACCGTCCTGGGGGCTTCGGTCGGCCTGTCTTCCTATTTTCCCAAGTTGTTGATCCGTAGATTCGGCGTACGCGCGACCCTCATGGCGGGCGCCGCCAGTCTCTTCTTCGGCTTCTTCTGCCTCAGCATCACACGAGGCATCGGGCTGCTCTATCTCGGCGCGGCCCTCTGCGGCGCCGGCTACCAGATGATGGCGGTGATCTCCGGGACCCATGTGATCGCCATGGTCTTCAAGAAGCGCTCTCTGCCGCTCGGGATCTATTTCACCTTCTTCGCCTTGGGCAGCGTCTGCGGACCGTTCGTCGCCATGGCCATCCTGCACCTGGGTCACGACCAGTGGCGCTACGTCTGGCGCATCCACATGATCGATATTGTCCTATGGGCCTCGGTCTGCTCCTTGCTGATCGGCAGCACGGCCAGGCTGGCCGAAGATCAGCGTCGGACCGAAGAAATGGTCGCGCCGGAAGTCGCCGTCCGCCGCAGCCGCAGCCGCGTGGCGGCCTACGCCACGCCGGTGGACTGGAGCCTGAAGGAGGCGTTGCGGACCCCGCAGTTCTTCATCCTGGCGGCCACCTACATGTGCCACACGCTGATCGCGGTGTCGGTCTCCAGCCTTTCGGTGCCACACCTCACCCAGCAAGGGATCGCCGCCGGGACGGCCGCGGCCATGCTCAGCCTGGAGAACCTGACACAGACCTGCTTCCGCGCCGTCGGCGGGGTGTTGGGCGGCTGGTTCGATCCCTATTACGTCCTGTTGGCCGGTCTGGCCCTCCTGTCGCTGGGCCCATTCGCGCTGAGTATCGCCAACAACTTTCCGATGATGCTCGTCTATGCGCTGTCCACCGGCATTGGCAGCGGGCTCTCGGTGATCGCCGCGGTGGTGCTGCTGATCAACTACTTCGGGCCCTCGCATAACCTGGAGATATTCTCCGTCGTGAGCTTCTCGGGCGTCGTCGCCGCCCTCGCCCCGACGTTCGGCGGCTTGCTGCGGGATCATACCGGCAGCTTTCAGGCCCCGTTCCAGATCTATGCCGGGGCGATCTTCCTCATTTTCCTGGCCACCGTGCTGATGCGGCCACCCACCAAGGGCCGAGGTCGGGCCGCATCTGCGCCGGACACTGCGCTGACCGCCGTGACCGACTAGGAACCGGCCCCTAGGACGTGGGGAAGCCGCCTTCGAAGACCAGGTCGGACAGGGGCAGACGGGTGCTGGGCTGCTGGCGCTGGACGAAGCTTTCGGAAAGCGCCGGCTGCTCGCCCGGGCGGCCGATGGCGATCGCAGCCTCCACGCGAAAGCCGCTCGGCGCCGCCAGCTCCCGGTGGGCGCGCTCGATGTCGAAGCCGGTCATGCAGCAGGCCGACCAGCCGGCCTTGTGCGCCTGCAGCGCCAGGTAGGCCCACGCGGCCCCGGCGTCGAAGGAGTGGCTATAGGATGGGCGGGCCTCTTCCGGCGTGCGGCGGTCGTACCGGTCGGTGACCAGGATCACCAGAGCCGCAGCGTGTCGGGCCCAGGTCTGGTTATAGTCGCTGAGCAGGCCCAGAAGCCGCGGCCAAGACGGGCCGCCGCTCTGGGCGTAGACGAAACGCCACGGCTGAATATTGAACGCGGACGGCGCCAGGCGCGCGGCGTTCAACAGGGACATCAGCTCGGCCCTGGCGATCGGCTCCCCGGTGAACGACCGCCTGGACCAGCGATCTGCGAAGATCGGATCGACCGGGTAGTCTGCTCGCTCGTCGTCTATATTCGACATGTCCGACCCTGATCAAAGGCCATATTCCCAAGGCCTGTCGTGTGGCCAAGCATGAAATAGAACAGGACGGCGCCGGATTATAGGACACGGAGCCCCCCACACTTGACGGCGCCGGATCCTCATCTTGACCCCCGCCGGGCCGGCGCCGATAGCTCTGGGCGAATGATGCGGCTCTCGACGCAGCGGAGGGGCGAAACGGCAATGTCCGACAAAGTCACGGCGCCCAAATGGACCCATGTCGCCATCCCGGTCAGCGACATCGAGCGCTCCCTCGAGTTCTATACGACCGTCACCCCCCTGGTGGTGGTGTCGCGGTTCAACAACAACGGCAACCACAGCGCCTGGCTGTCCAATGACAAGCAGGCGGACTCGCCCTTCGTGCTGGTGATCGCCCAGTTCAGCGAAGAGCAGGGCAAGCGCTTCAACTATGCGCCCGGCGAGCCGATCCCCACCCTGGCCCCCTTCGCCCACATCGGCATCGAGATGCCGCTCAAGGAAGATGTCGACCGGGCGGCCGAGCTGGGCGCCAAGATGGGGCGGTTGCGCATGGAGCCTCAGCAGCGGGACGCCCACGTCGGCTACATCTGCTCGCTGTTCGATCCCGACGGCAACATCGTCGAGTTCTCGTGGGACCAGAAGGTCTACACCAACGTCCGCGCCCTGTGGGGCGATGGCGCGAGCGGCGGCACGCGAGCCGCTGTCGAAGCCTACATGGCCGCGGTCAACGCCCACGACATCGACCGCATCGTCGCCAGCGTCACCGAGGACTTCCACAACGAGCACACCGTCGCCACCAGCCCGAGCCTGCGCGGCCGCGAGGCCTACCGCACGCGCCTGGGCGTCTTCCTGAACGACTACCGCGAGCTGAACTATGAGCTCGAGGACGTCATCGTCGAAGGTGACCGCGCATTCGTCCCCTACCGGATGACCTATCTGTGGCACGGCGCGACCCCGCCCCGCCCGGTGGTCACCCGCGGCGCCTTCCGCTTCACCGTTCGCGACGGCCTGATCGCCCACCGCGTCGACTACCGCGACAGCGCCAATTCCAAACGCCAGATGGAAGCGCCTGTGGGCGAGGCTGCGTCCTAGGCCCGCCAGGCGCACCTGGTTTTCACCTGCCGGCCCCGGCCGCTCGACGGGCGTCGGCCGCGCTTGAGGAAGAGATGTCCATGACCGAAACCGCCACCGCAGACCTGCTGATCGTCAACGGCGACATCGTCACCATGGACAAGGACCGCCGCATCCTGAACGGGGGAGCGATCGCCATCGCCGGCGAGCGCATCCTCGAGGTCGGTTCCACCACCGCGCTGAAGGCCAAGTTCCCCCAGGCGAGGATCGTCGACGCCAACGGCGGGGTGATCCACCCTGGCATGGTCAACGGCCACCAGCACCTGACCGGCGGCGTGCTGATCAAGAGCTGCGTGCCGGACGACTGGCCTTCGGTCCGCTCCATCCCCAACAACATCCCCATTCACCAGGCCCAGACCGGCGACACCGAGGAGCTGAGCGCGACGCTGAGCGCCGTCGGCAGCGCGCTCAACGGGGTGACCATGGTGATCGAGGCGGGGTCGGTGAACTTCCCCGCGCGCCTTGCCGATGGCGTGCGCAAGGTCGGCATCCGCGCCACCACCGGCATCTGGGGCACGACCCAACCCGGCCGCCCCCACTCCGGCCCCGCCGACGAGGTGCTGGCCCGGCAGGAGGCCGTGCTCCAGGAGTTCCCGCCCGGCGGCCTGGTGACCGGCTGGGTGACCCTGGTCGGCCACAGCATGGTCAATGACGAGCTGATGGCCGGCGGCGCGGACCTGGCGCGGAAATACGGGGTCGGCATGACCATGCACATGTCGCCGATCAAGGACGACCCGGACAGCTACCTGGCCCGGTTCAATCGCCGACCGATCGAACACCTGGACGACATCGGCGTGCTGGGCCGCCACCTGCTGATCGGTCACGGGGTCTGGCTGGACGAAGCCGAGGTCGAGCTGATGCTGGAGTCGGAGAGCGCCATCGCCTACTGCCCCTGGGCCTATTTCCGCCTGGGACAGGGAACCTCGGTGATGGGCAAGCACGCCGAGATCTTCCTGCGCGGCGGCCGCATCGCGCTGGGCTGCGACGCGGTCAACGCCGGCGACCAGGTCGACATCCTGCGCCAGGCGACCCTGGCGGCGGGCCTGGCCAAGGACAAGAAGGTGGACCCCAGCTGGTTCGGCGCCCACGAGGTCTTGGAGATGGCCACCATCCGCGGCGCGGAGGCGATCGGCATGGACCACCTGATAGGCTCGATCGAGGCGGGCAAGATGGCCGACATCGTCATCCACGACTCCGACAACGCCAACTGGATCCCGAAGGGCGATCCGATCATCCAGCTGGTCTGGGGCACGGACGGCCGCTCGGTGCGCGACGTCTTCGTGGGGGGCAAGGATATTGTCCGGGGAGGCCGCTGCGTGACGGTCGACCTGCTCGAGCTCAAGCTGACGGCCGCCGAAGCGGCCGCCGCCCTGTTCGCCAAGACGGGCATCGTCTATCCCAACCGGTGGCCTCATATCGCCGCCGTCTGAGGATCTGGCGGCCCTCCAGGCGCGTCCAGGCCCAGCGTGCGGCGCCACATCGAAGGCCCGCTTGCTGGCGAGTCCCGGACCGGTCGCGACAGAAGCACGCAGGCGCACATGCGTGCTGTGCAATTTATGCGTGTCCCCGGGCCGCTAGTGGGGCCTCGGCCAATTTCAAGTCTGTTCGCCGGGCGCGGAACCGACTAGCAGGGCTTTAAGCCCGGCGTGGTTCGCCGCACCAGAACCGGGTGCATCCTCAACTTGGCATTTTGTTCGAGGTCTCGTGCGCTCGAAGCCCCTCACGCTGGTCGCTGTCTGTCTGCTCGCTTGCCTCGCGGCCGGCCTCTCGGGGTGTGGGCGCAAGCCGGCGGCGGCCCCGCCCCCGCCGGACGTCGGCGTGGTTGTGGTGCAATCCCAGCCGGTGACGCTCGAGACCGAGCTGCCGGGCCGCACCAGCCCGGTGACGACCTCCGACGTCCGCCCGCAAGTGAACGGGATCATTCTCAAGCGGCTGTTCCAGGAAGGCGCGACCGTCCGCGCCGGCCAGGTGCTCTATGAGATCGATCCGCGGACCTACCAGGCGGCGGTCGACCAGGCCCGCGGCCAACTGGCC
Organism: Phenylobacterium sp.; assembly: GCA_028291285.1. The sequence continues at coordinate 9,272 of JAQGIJ010000236.1, forward strand.
AACGCCGAGGCCAATGCGACCACCACCCGCCTGAAGGCCGCGCGCTACGGCGAGCTGATCAAGATCAACGCCATCAGCCGACAGGACTACGACGACGCCAGCGCCGCGGCCCAGCAGGCGCAAGCCAATGTGACGCAGATGCGCGCGGCGCTGCGCGCGGCGCAGATCAACCTCGACTACACCCGTGTCACCGCTCCGATCGCCGGGCGCATCGGCCGGTCGAACTTCACGCCGGGCGCCCTGGTGACGGGGAGCCAGACCGGTGCGCTGACCACCATCCAGCAGCTCGACCCGATCTACGTCGACCTCAGCCAGTCGAGCGCCGCCCTGCTCCGCCTCGAGCGCGGTCTCGCCCACGGCCAGCTGCGCAATCCGGGCGCCGCCCAGGCGCCGGTGCGGCTGGTGCTGGAGGACGGCTCGGCCTACCCGCTGGAGGGACGGCTGCAGTTCACCGACGTCACCGTCGACCAGACCTCCGGGACGGTGAACCTGCGCGCCGTCTTCCCCAACCCCAACCGCGTCCTGCTGCCCGGCATGTATGTGCGGGCGCACATCGCCGAAGGCGTCGCTCCCGACGGCATCCTCGTTCCGCAGCAGGCGGTCACCCACGATCCGAAGGGCGGCGGCACGGCCTTCGTGGTCGACGCCCAGGGCAAGACGCAGCTGCGCAACCTGACCCTCGTCCGCGCTGTGGGCGACAGCTGGCTGGTCGCCGCGGGCCTGACGCCGGGCGACCGGCTGATCGTCGACGGGCTGCAGCGCGTCCAGCCCGGCGCGCCGGTGCATGCGGTGCCCTACAAGGCGCCGGCGGCGCGCGCGGGCGGCGCGCCGGCCGCCGCCGGCGGCTACGGAAGCTAGGGCCGCGCCATGTCACGCTTCTTCATCGAGCGGCCGATCTTCGCCTGGGTGATCGCGATCGTGATCATGCTGGCCGGCGCGCTGGCGATCCGCGTCCTGCCGATCGCGCAGTATCCCGACATCGCCCCGCCCGGGGTGATCATCTCGGCCACCTATCCCGGCGCCTCGCCGCAGACGGTGGAGAACACCGTCACCCAGGTCATCGAGCAGCAGCTGAACGGCCTGGACGGGATGGAGTACTTCGCCTCCACCAGCGACTCCACCGGCTCGGTCACGATCACCGTCACCTTCCGCAGCGGCGTCAATCCCGACACCGCCCAGGTGCAGGTGCAAAACAAGCTGCAGCTCGCCCTGCCCCGCCTGCCGCAGGAGGTGCAGCAGGCCGGCGTCGTGGTGCAGAAAGCCCAGACCGGCTTCCTGATGGTGATCGCGCTCTATGACGAGTCCCGTCGGCTCACCGCCGGCGACCTCGGCGACTATATCGTCTCCAACCTGCAGGACCCGCTGAGCCGGCTGTCCGGCGTTGGCAACGTCCAGCTGTTCGGCGGCCAGTACGCCATGCGGATCTGGCTCGATCCGCTGCAGCTCAACAACTACAAGCTCACCGCCGCCGACGTGAAGACGGCGATCCTCGGCCAGAACGCGCAGGTCGCCGCCGGCCAGCTCGGCGCCGAGCCCTATGTCCACGGCCAGCAGCTGAACGCCACGGTCAACGCCCAGTCGCGCCTGCAGACGCCCGAGCAGTTCCGCAACATCATCCTTCGCACCTCGCCAACCGGCGCGCTGGTGCGCCTTAGCGACGTCGCCAAGGTCGAGCTCGGCAACGAGAACTACAACTTCGACGGGCGTTTCAACCGCTATCCGGCCGGCGGCCTGGCGATTCAGCTCGCGCCGGGCGCCAATGCGCTGGACGTCGCCCGCGAGGTCAAGGCGAAGCTGACCGACCTCTCGCGCAACCTGCCCCCGGGGGTGAAGCTCGCCTACCCGTATGACACCACGCCGTTCGTGCGCCTGTCGATCGAGGACGTGGCCAAGACCCTGATCGAGGCGATCATACTGGTCGTCATCGTCATGTTCGTCTTCCTTCAGAGCTGGCGCGCGACGCTGATCCCGGCGATCGCCGTGCCGGTCGTGCTGCTGGGGACGTTCGGCGTCCTGGCCATCGCCGGCTACACCATCAACACCCTGACCATGTTCGGCATGGTGCTGGCGATCGGCCTGCTCGTCGACGACGCCATCGTCGTGGTCGAGAACGTCGAGCGGGTAATGGCCGAGGAGAAGCTCTCGCCCAAGGAGGCGACGGCCAAGTCGATGCAGGAGATCACCGGGGCGCTGATCGGCATCGCCCTGGTGCTGACCGCGGTCTTCCTGCCGATGGCCTTCTTCGGCGGCTCGACCGGCGTCATCTACCGGCAGTTCTCGATCACGATCGTCTCGGCCATGGTGCTGTCGGTGCTGGTGGCGCTGGTCCTGACGCCGGCGCTCTGCGCCACGCTGCTGAAGGCCCCGGACCGCGAGCCGCACGCCCAGCACGGCTTCTTCGGCTGGTTCAACCGCACCTTCACCGCGGCCACCGCCAAGTACCAGGAAGGCGTCCGCCGTGCGGTGCGCCGGCCGCGGTTCGCGTTCGGCGGCTACGCGATCATCGTCCTCGTCATGGGGCTTCTGTTCATCAGCCTGCCGACCGGCTTCGTGCCGGAGGAGGACCAGGGGGTGGTGATCAGCATGGCCCAGCTGCCGGCCGGGGCGATCTCCTCGCGCACCCGGGGGGTCATGGAGCAGATCGAGGATCACTTCCTCGACCACGAGCCGGCGACAAAGTCGATCTTCAGCGTGATCGGCTTCAGCTTCGCCGGTGCGGGCCAGAACACCGGCATCGCCTTCACCAGCCTGAAGGATTGGAAGCAGCGCACGGGGGCGAAGAACCACGCCCCGGCCATCGTCGGCCGCGCCATGGCCTCGTTCGCCCGTATCCGCGACGCCATGGCCTTCGCCCTCGTGCCGCCTTCGGTGCAGGGGCTGGGCCAGTCCAACGGCTTCGATTTCGAGCTCGTCGACCGCGCGGGCCTCGGCCACGGCAAGCTGCTGCAGGCGCGCAACCAGCTGCTGGGCATGGCCGCCAAGAACCCGCTGCTGGCCCAGGTGCGCCCCAATGGCCAGGAGGACACGCCGCAGCTGCAGATCGACGTCGACCAGGAGAAGGCCGGCGCGCTCAGCCTGTCGCAGGCCGACATCAACTCCACGCTCACCGCCGCCTGGGGCGGGAGCTACGTCAACGACTTCATCGACCGCGGTCGGGTGAAGCGCGTCTACATCCAGGGCATGCCCGAGTACCGCAGCGCGCCCGAGGACCTCGACCGCTGGTACGCCCGCAACAGCCTGGGCCAGATGATCCCGTTCTCGGCCTTCGCGACCTCCCGCTGGGAATACGGCCCCTCGCGGCTCGAGCGCTACAACGGCCAGGCCGCCTTCCAGATTCAGGGCCAGGCCGCGCCGGGCAAGAGCTCGGGCGCGGCCATGGCCGAGATGGAGAAGCTCGCGGCCAAGCTGCCGGCCGGGGTCGGCTACGAGTGGACCGGCCTCTCCTACCAGGAGCGCCTCTCCGGCTCCCAGGCGCCGGCGCTCTATGCGCTATCGATGCTGGTCGTGTTCCTGTGCCTGGCGGCGCTCTACGAGAGCTGGTCGGTGCCGCTGTCGGTAATGCTGGTGGTGCCGCTGGGCGTGGTGGGCGCGGTGCTGGCCGCCCACCTCCGCGGCCTCGCCAACGACGTCTACTTCCAGGTGGGCCTGCTGACGACCATCGGGCTTTCGGCCAAGAATGCCATCCTGATCGTCGAATTCGCCGAGGGCGCGGAGCGGCGCGGCGCAGGGCCGATCGAGGCCGCGCTGGAGGGCGCGCGCCTGAGGCTCAGGCCGATCCTGATGACTTCGCTGGCCTTCGTCGCCGGGGTCGCGCCGCTGGCGATCGCCAGCGGCGCCGGCGCGGGCAGCCAGAACGACATCGGCACCGGGGTGCTAGGCGGCATGATCTCGGCGACGGTCCTGGCCATCTTCCTGGTGCCGGTCTTCTTCGTCGTGGTCCGCAGCCTGTTCCGCCGGCGCGCGGGGCGTGAGACCGGCGCCCCCCTGCCCGGCCCTGACCCGTCTCGCGAGGGCGTCTGAGATGCCGAGGCGATCCCTGGCCGCCGCCGCCGCCGGCGCGCTCTCGCTCACCGCCTGCACGCTGGCCCCGGCCTATCAGCGGCCGGCCCCGCCGGTCCCGGCCGCCTGGCCGCAGGGCCCGAGCTACGCCGCGCCCACGACCGGTCCGCAAGCCGCATCGATCGGCTGGAAGAGCTTCTTCTTCGATCCCAAGCTGCAGGCGATCGTCGGCGAGATGCTGGCGCAGAACCGCGACCTGCGCGTCGCCGTCGCCGACATCGAGGCGGCGCGGGCGAGCTACCACATCCAGCGCGCCGACCTCGTCCCCACCGTGACGGCGGACGCCTCGGGGACCGAACAGCGCCTGCTCCCGTCCCAGACCGGCCTGTCGCAGCCATTGACCGAACGGGCCTACGCCGCCTCGATCGGCTTCAGCGCCTATGAGCTCGACCTCTTCGGCCGCATCCGCAGCCTCGCCCACGCGGCGCAGGAACAGTACTTCGCCACCGAGGAAGTGCGCCGGGCGGTGCAGACCAGCCTGATCGCCGAAGCCGCGGCCGACTATTACAGCCTGGCCGCCGACCTCGACCTGCTGCGCGTGGCGCAGGACACCTACGCCTCGCAAAAGGCGTCGCTGGACATCGTCCGCGCGCGCTTCGAGCACGGCCAAGCCTCGATGCTCGAGGTGCGCCAGGCCGAGACCACCGTCGAGCAGGCGCGCGGCGACATCGCCCAGTTCACCACCTTGGCCGCCCAGGACCGCAATGCGCTCGAGCTGGTGGTCGGCGCGCCGGTCGCCGATTCGCTGCTGCCCGGGGGGCTGCCGAACGCGCGGCCGGTGATGACCGACCTGCCGGGGGGCCTGAGTTCCGAGGTCCTGCTGCAGCGGCCGGACGTGCTGCAGAGCGAGCACCAGCTGAAGGCGGCCAACGCCGACATCGGGGCCGCCCGCGCGGCCTTCTTCCCGACGATCTCGCTCGCGGCCGCCGCCGGTCAGGCGAGCCCGGCGCTCTCGGCCCTGTTCTCCGGCGCTTCGCGCACCTGGAGCTACGGCCCCGCGGCGAGCCTGCCGATCTTCGCCGGCGGCCGGAATCTCGCCAACCTGCGGGGCGCCCGCGCCCAGCGCGACGTCGCTCAGGCGCAGTACGAGAAGGCGATCCAGACCGCATTCCGCGACGTCGCCGACGCGCTCGCGCGGCGCGGCACCATCGCGGAGCAGGTGGCCGCCCATGAAGCGCTTCAGAGCTCGGCCGCCGATGCGCTCAGGCTGGACACCGCGCGCTATCGGGTCGGGTCCGAGCCTTACCTGAACGTGCTGATCGCTCAGCGGACGCTCTACTCCGCCCAGCAGACGCTGATTTCCACCCGGCTGGTGGAGATCACCAACGCGGTGAGCCTCTATCGCGCCCTCGGCGGCGGGGTCATGTAAAGGCGGCAGAGCCCCGGCCGTCTGGTCTTGCGGAACCCTCTAGCGCGCGCGCCGCTAGTGTTGCACTATCGCAGCAACAACAGCGTCAAAGGCGCGGTAGGAGGAAACAAGCCATGGTCCCGGCGACCACCTTCACAGCCACCATCACCGCGATTCTCGTCCTGGCCATCGCCGTGGTGCACTCCGCCGTCTGGGGCGTCTGGGGCCTGTTCGGCGGCTGAGCGCCGCCGCCCGGCCTCGCCTCTCCGCCCGACTTGGCCTCCCTCGCGCCCGCTTCCGCGAGCAGCCCCTCCTATGACAGGGTCGAAGCCGGCGATGAGCGGCTCGAGTGAGAGCAGACCTCAGTAAGACTTCGGCAGCCCCAACACGTTTTCGCCGATGTGCGAAAGGATCAGTTGTTCGGTCACCGGCGCGATCCGCGTGAGCAGCACTTCGCGTAGCAGGCGCTCCACATGGAACGCCTTCGCGTAACCCATGCCGCCGTGGGTCAGGACAGCGCTGAGGGCGGCCTCATAACCCGCACGCCCGCCAAGCAGTTTCGCGGCGTTGGCTTCCGGGCCGCAGTCCTTGCCTGCGTCGTAGAGCCAGGCGGCCTTCATCGCCATGAGCCATGCGGACTCCAGCTCTGTCCACCGCTCGGCCAGGGGATGCTGGATGGCCTGGTTCTGGCCTATGGGTCGCCCGAACACGACGCGCTCGCGGGCATATTGCGAGGCCCGCCTGAGGGCGTCGAAGCCGATCCCGACCGCCTCCGAGGCGATCAGGATGCGCTCGGGATTGAGGCTGTGCAGGAGGTAGCGGAAACCCTTGCCCTCCTCGCCCACGCGATCCGCCTCAGGCACGAACAGGCCGTCGATGAAGATTGCGTTGGAATCCACCGCCTTGCGTCCCATCTTCGGAATCCGTTGGACCTCGATCCGGCTGCGATCGAGGTCGGTGTAGAACAGGCTGAGGCCGGCTGACGGCTTCTGTGGATCCTTCGGCGAGGTCCGGGTCAGGAGCATGATCTTCTCCGCCACCTGAGCCGTGGAGGTCCAGACCTTTCGCCCATGCACGACATAACCGCCGGGCGCTTTGTCGGCCCGGGTGGTGATGCTGGTGGTGTCCAGTCCGGCATCGGGCTCGGTCACCCCGAAAGCGGTCCGCTCCCGGCCCTGCACCAGCGGCGGCAACCAACGCGCCTTTTGCTCCGGGCTGCCGAAGAGCACGATCGGGTGCGGTCCGAACAGATTGATGTGGATGGTGGAAGCCGCGGCCATGGCGCCACCCGACTGCGCCACCGTGCGCATCATCAAGGCCGCCTCCGTGACGCCCAACCCCGCGCCGCCATAGGCCTGGGGCATGGTCACGCCCAGCCAGCCGCCATCGGCCATCGCCTGATGGAACGCGACAGGAAACGCGCCATCGTCGTCCCGCGCCAGCCAGTAGTCGTCACCGAAACCCGCGCAGACCTGGCTGACGCCGCGCTGGATCGCGAGTTGATCCTCGTTGAGTTCAAAATCCACGAGCCATCCTCGACCAATTCGACGCCGAAACGCCGCAGTGACGCTGCGCGGCGCGCGGAGGATGGTGCTCGCGCCAGGCTCCCTGCTCAACCTCCCGCGGCGCGAGAACGTCTACCCGGTCGAGGTCGGGGCGCGGAGCGCCTGCCGCTCTGCAAGGAAGGCCACGCGCAGGCAGCCGCCGGCTCGCTCAAGCCACGGACGCTATATCGAGGACGCGGACACCGGCTTCGCCCTTGCGCAGCCGCCCGACGACGCGTGAGTTCGGGAAGCCCGCCGTCTCGAGATGCTCCAGCAGCGCCGGCGCGTGAGCCGCCGCCACCGCGATGAGCAGCCCGCCGCTGGTCTGCGGATCGCACAGCAGGTCCCTACGCCACGCCTCGAACCTCTCCGGCAGCTCGACGTCGGCGCCATAGCTAGCCCAGTTTCGAACCGCCGCGCCGGTCCGGATCCCGGCCTGCGCCATGGCCTCGACGCCATCCAGAAGCACGGGCGCGCGGGCGAAGATTTCGACGTTTGCCCCGGCCGGCCGAGCCATCTCGAGCGCATGGCCGAGCAGGCCAAATCCGGTCACGTCCGTCACCGCATGCACCCCGGCCTGCGCGGCGAGACTGGCGCCGACCGAATTCAGCTGGGTGGTGGTGGCGATCAGCGCCTCGTATTGACCAGGCAAAAGTCGTTGCTGCTTGAACCCGGCGCTGAGCACGCCAACGCCGAGGGCCTTCGTAAGGATCAACAGGTCGCCGTCGCAGGCCGTGCGATTGGTCAGCACCCGGTCAGGGTGGACCAGCCCGAGCGCCACCAGCCCGTAGATCGGCTCCACGCTGTCGATCGAATGCCCGCCGGCGATGGGGATGCCGGCCGCCGCACAGACCGAAGCGCCGCCGGCCAGGATGGACTGGATCGCCTCGACCGGAAGCTTGTCCACCGGCATGCCGACGATCGCGAGCGCCAGGATCGGGCTCGCACCCATGGCGTAGACATCGGAGATAGCGTTCGTCGCCGCGATCCGGCCGAAGTCGTAGGGGTCGTCGACCACCGGCATGAAGAAGTCGGTGGTGGCGACGAGGGCTTGGTGATCATTCAGCCGCCAGACCGCCGCATCGTCGGAGGTTTCGGCGCCGACCATCAGATTGGGGAAGCTGGCCGCCGCGGGCACGCGGGCCAGGATCTCGCGCAGCACGGCCGGGGAGAGCTTGCAGCCACAGCCGCCGCCATGGGCGAGCGAGGTCAGTCGGGTGGGATCAGTCATGTTGACGTCTCTTTAAGCGTGGTCTTCCTCACTCGCGAGCGGATATGGGAACAGCGGGTCGCACGAACGCCGGCGCTGTGTCCCGGCCGGCAGTGAAGGGACTTGGGTGGCGAGAATCGAGTTGCTCGAAGCGCCCTCCCTGGAGGCGCTCGCCGCCTTCGGGGCGATCATCGACGTGCGCAGCCCCGCCGAGTTCGCCGAGGACCATCTTCCCGGCGCGCTGAACCTGCCTGTCCTCGATGACGCAGAGCGCGCCGAGGTTGGGACGATCTACGTCCAAGAGTCGCGCCTCAAAGCGAACCGCATGGGCGCGGCGTATGTGGCGCGGAACATCGCGCGCCACCTGGAAACGGGCCTTGCCGACAAGCCCGCCGAATTCGCGCCCCTGGTCTATTGCTGGCGCGGCGGCCAGCGCTCCAACGCCATGGCGACGATCCTGTCGCAGATCGGCTGGCGGCCCACCGTGCTGGCGGGCGGCTACCGCACCTACCGTCGGCTGGTGCGGGCGACGCTTTACGATGCGCCCTGGCCCACCCCGATCGTGCTGCTCGATGGCGACACAGGCACAGGCAAGACTGAGATCCTGAAGCGAATGGCCCAGCGGGGCGGCCAGGTGATCGATCTGGAGGGCCTCGCTGAACATCGCGGGTCGGTGCTCGGCGACTGGTCCGGCCAGCCGCAGCCGAGCCAGAAGATGTTCGAGTCCCGCATCTGGTCGGTTCTGCAGCGTCTCGATCCGGCGCGCCCGGTTGTGATGGAGGCCGAGTCCAGCAAGATCGGCGAGCGGATGCTGCCGCCTGCGCTTTGGAGGGCGATGCAATCCGCGCCGCGGATCGAGATCTCCGCGCCGCTGCCCGCGCGGGCGCGCTATCTGGTCGAGGCCTACGGCGACCTCGTTGTCGACCGGAATCGGTTCGCCGACGCCCTCGCCCGCCTCCCGACTCACTTGGCGCGCACCGAACTCGACGCATGGCGTGAGCTCTTTGACCAGGGCGACTTCCTCAGTCTCGCCCAGGCCATCGTCGCCGCGCACTACGATCCTGCCTATGCCCGAGGGCGGCGCAGGGCGCAAAGCGCTCCGATCGGCCTGGTGACACTCCCCGACCTGGCGCCGGCCGACCAGGAAGCGGCCGTCGACGCGATTCTGGCGACCGTCGAAAGGGCCAACCGATAGCCTCGGCGCCTCCGAAGCTGCGCTGCGGCGCCGCCCAGCGCCGATCAGCCGAAATCAAGGGCGACGGACTGACAGGGGTCAGAAGCGCAAGGCGATGGCCAGCGCGCCGCCGGCGATTCCAAACAGGACCACCGCCGCCCCGACGACAACCAGGATGCGGGGCGGAAATGACCGCGCCAACATCGCCAGCGAAGGGAGGCTGATCGGCGGCAGTGTCATGAGCAACGCGCCCGCCGGCCCTACGCCCATCCCCAGCGAGAGCATCGCCTGAATGATCGGCACCTCGCCGGCCGTTGGGATCACGAACAGCATGCCGGCGATGGCGAAGGCGACGACCCATCCGAGATGGTTGCCGATCTCCGGCCCAATCGCGGGGAACAGCCAGGCGCGTCCGGCGCCCAGCAGAAGGATCAGGACGACGTATTCCGGAACCAGCCGCAGTGTCATCCGCGCCAGGAGGCGCAGCCAGCGCCGGAAGGGGGCTTCCTGCGACGCCGCCGCAAGCGCGGCAAGCGACGCCTGGGCCTGGGCCTGGGCGGCCTCGCGCGCCGATGTCATCCGGTTCGCCAGATAGCCGAGCCCGAACACCATCGGCACGCCGAGGATCAGACGCAGCGCCGCCCAGCGCCAACCCAGCACGAAGCCCATGAAGATCAAAGTCGCGGGATTCAGCACGGAATTGCCAAGCCAGAAGGCGATGGCGGCTCCTGCTGCGGCCTGTCGCCGGCGCAGCCCGATGACGATCGGCGCCGCGCAACAGGTGCACATCATGCCAGGAAGCGCGAGCAGGCCGCCGGCCAGCGCGCTGCCGAAGCCTTTCCTGCCGAGGAGACGTGTCACCCAGCCGACCGGCAACAGCGCCTGGACGCCCGAGCCCAGCAGCAGGCCCAGCACCATCGCCCGCCAGATCGCCTTGCCATAGGCCAAGGCGTAGGCGAGCGCCGCATCGAACGACGGCGCCGGCGGACGGGCCGCCTGGCCCATCAGGATGGACGGACCGATGGAGTGATGGGTCGCCGCTACGAAGGCGCGATTCCAGTACGGGAACCATTTGACATAGAACAGGCCCACGACCGCGAGGACGATGAATGTCGCGACTTGCACAGCCGTGTCGCGTCTTCGAGCTTCTACCATTCGGCGGTCCGACCTCGTCGTTGGGAAAACCGAGGCTATCCGCCTGCGCCGCCAAGCCGACAGAATCCGGCTTTCCGCGAACGCGTCGGCGAAGATCGCCGCGCTCCAGGAACGCACGTCGAACGGCGACCTGGAAAAACATCTGTAAAACCGCCCCCGCGAGGGTGGCTAAGCCGCGGGGCAAGAATGCAGGAAGATCAACCTGCTAAGCGATGGTACCGCCTCTCCGGATTGAACGGAGGACCTCCAGATCCACAATCTGGCGCTCTAACCAACTGAGCTAAGGCGGCCCGTCGCGAGGGACGGTTCTAATCGGGCCGGGCGGCCTGATCAAGCCGGCGGGCGCCAAATAGAAAAAGGCCCCGGACTTGCGTCCGGGGCCGGTTCTGAAGTCGGTCTTGCGGCTCAGCCCTTGGGCAGGCGGAAGCTGATCGGGATGGTGATCTTCCCGCCGTCGACGGGGGCCCCGTCGCGGGTCATCGGCCGCATCTTGAAGAGCTTGCTCATCCGCATCGCCGCGTCGCCGAAGCCCTGATCGCCAGGATCCTCGGACACCACGCTGCAGGCGTCCAGCGTGCCGCGGGCGTTGACCGTGCAGCTGATGCTGGCGCGGCCCTCCACGTTCATGCGCTGGGCCCTCTCCGGATAGTAGCGCTCCAGGTCCTCGGGCGTGGGGCGACGCACCCAGTCCGGCTGCGTGATCACCGACGGGCGCGGAGGCTCGGGCGGGGGCGGCGCGGGGGGCTTGGGCTCCTCGATCGGGTGCTGCACCGGCGGCACCGCAAGCGGCGGGATCGACGGCACGTTGGGGACCATCGCCGGCGGCCGCGGTTGCAGCTTGGGCGGCGGTGGCGGCGGGGTGTTCGGCGGCGGAGGCGGAGGCGGCGGGGGCGGCGGGGGCGGAGCTTGCGGCTTGATGAGCGCCACGTCCGTCACGTCGTCCGAGTACGTCCTGAAGTTCGGCTCGAACTTGCTCTTCCACAAATAGATGCCGAGCAGGAGGTGGACCGCCAGCGCGATGAGGACCGCGATGGTGAAGCCCTTGTTCCGCTTCGGACGAGGATCGTCGAACGGATTGTGCCCCGGGTGGCCGACGTCGCGCTGTTGAGTTTCAACCATGCGTCACCGCCCTACCGACGCTTGTCTTCGCCGACGAGGGCCACACTGTAGAAGCCATTGTCCTGCAGCATGTTCATAAGGCCCATAAAGTCGCCGTAGAGGACGTCTTTGTCCCCCCGGATGAAGATCCGCTCCTTGGTCGGGTTGCGTCGTTCGCCCAGGGAGGCCCGCAGATCGTCGCCGAGGCTGGCGAGGTCGGTCGGGTGGTCCTGGATGAAGATGCGCCCGTTGCTCTGGAGCGAAATATAAACCGGCTTCGGAGGGTTCGGCGACGCTTTCGCGACCGCCGGCGGAAGAGCCACCTTCACGCTGACCGCCGCCATGGGCGCGGCCACCATGAAGATGATCAGCAGGACCAGCATCACATCCACGAACGGCGTGACATTGATGCTGTGGTTCTGCTCTTCCTCGTACTTTCCCCCAGAGCCTCCAAGTTTGGCTCCCATGTGGCTTAAGCTCCTTTGTCGAGCTGCCGGGAAATCGCGTTCATCAGTTCAGCCACGAAACCTTCGGTGCGAGCGCCGTAGGCCGAAATCCGCGTCTGGAAGTAGTTGTAGAAGATAACCGACGGGATGGCGGCGAAGAGGCCCAGGCCGGTGGCGAGCAGGGCTTCGGCGATGCCGGGCGCCACGACGGCCAGGTTGGTGGTGTTGGTGTTCGCGATGCCGATGAAGGAGTCCATGATCCCGTACACCGTGCCGAACAGGCCGATGAACGGACCGTTGGAGCCGACGGAGGCCAGGAACTGCATGCCGCTGGAGAGGCGACGGGTCAGCGACGCCTGAACGGCGCCGACCGCCGACTGGGCGCGGCCGATGGTGGTGTCGCGGTGCTCGCCGGCGATCTGCAGGCCGGCTTGGCGGGAGAGCTCCACTTCGGCGGCGGCCGCGGCGGCCATGTCGGCCAGCGGGTTGCCTTCGAAGTCCTCGGACTGGGCGATTCGGCCCATGTCGTTGATCGATTTCGCGCCGCGGAAGGCTTCGAGGAAGTTGTCCGAGGTGCGGTTGAGGGAGCGGAACTCCATCAGCTTGGTGATCAGCGTCGCCCACGAGAAGAGCGAGGCCAGCAGCAGGCCGAGCATCACGACCTTAACCACCGGCTTGGCGTCCATGAACATGGTGCCGATGTTGATCTTGCCGCCGTGCTGCATCTGCGGCGGGAGATCGGCGTTGGCCGGGGCGGCGTTGCCGGCCGGCGCGGGGGTGGCCGCAGCGTTGCCGTCGGCGGGGGCCGCAGCCCCGGCCGGGGCGGAAGCGGCCGGGTCAGCGGCGTTCTGCGCGAACGCCGGCGCACTCGCCATCAGCGCCACGGCGCCGACGAGAGCGATGAAAGGGGTCTTCCGTTTGTTGTCGAGCATCTGTCGCCAGTTCCTGGTTGGTCTAGCACGATTGGCCGGAGGGTCGTCGCGCGAGAGCGTCTCCACCCTAGTTGAAACGAAGCCCGCCGCCCGGTCCCCGGTTCGGGGTCGAGGCGCCAGGGCCGCTGTCGCTGCGCCCGACCCGTAACGCAGACTCCCAACAACCTCGTGGAAGAGCGGCGTTTCGAAGGCGCGAGGCGACTTCGCCTCCCCGGGGGGGACCGCGAAGTCTTACCGCTATTTTAGACGTGCGGCTGCGGTCCTTTGACAACCCCTTATTCAAGCGTCAAGGGGGAGACGGCGCCTCTTATTGACTATCCTCCGTCCGCCCCCGGCAGAATGCTGCGTTGCACAACAAATGGGCGGCGTGGCGCCTATGGAATTCCAGCGCGGCCAGAATTTGTACGCTGCGTTGCAGCATTTTTCGGCGGAACCGCGATTTGCACCGCGATCGGCAGTGCGTTTTATTTTGTCGAAAGCCCACGCTTAAGCTGAAGAAAAATTCAGGAGGACCGATCTTTTCAGTCGGAGAGTCGACTCGCCCGCCGCGGTGACTGCGCGACATCGCGCGCGCGAACCGGCGCCGCGCTGCGACAAGGTCGCTGGGTCAGGCCGCATCGTCAGCCGAGCAGCGTGCGCTCCGCAGCGGCCGTTCCGAGCCGTCGTCGCCGGTCGCTGCGTCCTCAGGGCGGCCCTTTGCGGGGAGCTTTTGGCTTCTCACTCGGGGCGGCGCCCGGTGCGTCGGCCTTCAACCGCGCAGCCCCTTTGTTGATTTCATCCGCCAACTTAATCACCGCCGCTTCAGCCTCGGCCATGGTGGCGTGCGCCTCGGCGGCGAGAACCGCAGGCTGAACCGTCCCCTCCAAGACCACGGCGAGGAACGGGAAGCCCGGGAGGGGCGCATCGTAGACCACCAGCCTGAGCACCATCCAACAATCCCCCTAGTGTCAGTTAAGCCGTTCACGCCTCAGGCTCGGGCGATCACGACCGGTCATTCAGGAAATGACGCCGCGCTGGCCGCACCGCCTCAGGCCCGGTCCGTTCAGGCAGCCGTTGCAGATGAACCGAACGCCGGAGCCTGGGTGCTGGTGCAGGTAGTCTGCGAGCGGGACACCGGGCTCATCGCCCGGCATGTTGCATCGAGCGGCCGGGAGCAATTCGCACTCATTGAAAATACTCGGGAATTATTTGCAACATGGATGCGGCATGGGCACGCCCAGGCGACCCGCCCCTTTGGGCTGAGTCTTTGATTCCCTGAGAAGAACGCGTGGTGCCTGGGGGCGGATTCGAACCACCGACACGCGGATTTTCAATCCGCTGCTCTACCAACTGAGCTACCCAGGCGTAGGCCGCCCACGCGGGAGCCGCGTCTATAAAAGACGCTCTTTCGGAAG
>JAQGIJ010000333.1 GCA_028291285.1 Phenylobacterium sp.
CCGCGCCGCGCCCTGCCGCACGTGCTGACCCGGATGGCCGAGATGTCCGAGGCCTACCAGCTGCGGGTGGCGAACGTCTTCCACGCCGGCGATGGCAACCTGCACCCGCTGATCCTCTACGACGCAAATGCGGCGGGACAGCTGGAGGCGGCGGAGGCCTTCGGGGCGGACATCCTCAAGCTGTGCGTCGAGGTGGGCGGCGTCCTGACCGGCGAGCATGGGGTCGGCGTCGAGAAGCGCGACCTGATGGAGGTGCAGTTCTCCAAGGCGGACCTGGATCAGCAGCAGCGGGTGAAATGCGCCTTTGACGACCAGCAGATCCTGAACCCCGGCAAGGTGTTCCCTCAGCTCTGCCGGTGCGCTGAGCTCGGGCGGGTCCACGTGCATGGCGGCGCGACGCGCTTTCCTGAGCTTCCGCGGTTCTGATCCATGGAGGTCCTGCATCCCCGCGACGCCGCCGATGTCGCCGAAGCGATCGCGGCCGCAGTCTCCCGGCGAAAGCCGCTCGAGGTGGTCGGCGGCGGGTCGCGACGCCAGCTCGGCCGCCCGGTGGCGGCCGAGGCGGTGCTCGACCTGTCGGCGCTGAGCGGCGTGGTGCTTTATGAGCCGAACGAACTGGTGCTGACGGCGAGGGCCGCCACGCCGCTGTCCGAGATCGTGCCTCTGCTGGCGGCGGAAAACCAGCACCTGGCCTTCGAGCCGCCGGACTTCGGACCGCTGTGGGGCGCGCCCGCTGGCGGCGGGACGCTGGGCGGAGCGATCTCGGTCGGGTTCGGCGGTCCGCGCCGGCCGAGCGCCGGGGGTCCGCGCGATCATTTTCTCGGCTTCAAGGCCGTGAACGGCTTTGCCGAGGCCTTCGCCGCCGGCGGCCGGGTGGTGAAGAACGTGACCGGCTATGATCTTCCCAAGCTGCTCGCCGGCGCCTTCGGCACCCTGGGGGTGTTGACCGAGGTCACGATCAAGGTCCTGCCGGCGCCTGCCGAAGCCCTGACCCTGCTGCTGGCCGGCCTCCACGAGGCCGCGGGCCTGCAGGTTCTGAGAGACGCCGCGACCCGGTCGTCGGCGCTTTCGGCTGCCGCGTTTCTGCCCGCCGATGTGGTCGCGCGGACGGAGGCGGCGGGCGCCGTGACGGACAAGTCGGCGACCCTGATCCGGCTGGAAGGCGTCGAGCCGGCGGTGCGGGCGGCGGCCGCGGAGCTCGTCGCGCAGTTCCGCCCGCAGGGCGCCCACGCCGAAGTCCTCGATGGCCCACTGACCGCAAGGCTCTGGCCGGCGATTGGCGGCGCACAGGCTTTCGCGGGCTCCGATCTGCCCGTTTGGCGCGTCTGCGCGCCGCCCGGGTCCGCCGCCGCCCTGGCCGAGGGTCTCAGAGCGGCCGGCGCGAGCGCGCTCTATTTCGACTGGGGCGGCGGGAGCCTGTGGGTCGAGGGGCCGGACGCGCCCGACGGCGGCGCGCAGGCTATCCGCTCGACCCTCGATCGCATCGCCGGCGAGGGGCACGCGACCCTGGTGCGCGCCGCCGAGGCGGTGCGCGCAACGGCGGCCCCGTTCCAGCCGCGTCCGCCGACGCTGAGCCGCCTCGAGCTGAACCTGAAGCGCCAGTTCGATCCGTTCGGCGTGCTCAATCCTGGACGAATGAGCGAGGCGCACTGATGCGGACGAACTTCACGGACGCGCAGCTGCTCGACCCGGAGGTCGCCTCCTCGGAGGCCATCCTGCGCACCTGCGTGCATTGCGGGTTCTGCACGGCCACTTGCCCGACCTACGTCCTGCTCGGCGACGAGTTGGACAGCCCGCGCGGGCGGATCTACCTGATCCAGAACATGCTCGAGAGCGGCGCGCCGCCGAGCCCTGAGACGGTCAAGCACGTCGACCGCTGCCTCTCCTGTCTGTCCTGCGTGACGACCTGCCCCTCGGGGGTCGACTACATGCATCTGGTCGACCATGCGCGCGCCCACATCGAGACGACCTTCCGGCGGCCCTTGGCCGAGCGATGGCTGCGCAGCCTGCTGGCCGGCGTGCTCACCCGTCCGGCGCTGTTCCGAGCCTGCGCGCAGGCCGCCCGCCTGTTCGCCTGGGCCGCCCCGCTGGCCCCGGGCCGGCTGCGCGGCCTGCTGCAGATGGCGCCCAGGCAGCTGCCGCCGCGCCAGGCCAGCGACCGGCCCGGCGTGTTTCCCGCGACTGGACCGAAGCGGTTCCGCGTGGCCCTGCTCGGCGGCTGCGTGCAGTCGGTCCTGGCCCCGAACATCAACGCCGCCTGCGTGCGGCTGCTGACTCGCCATGGCGTCGAGGTGGTGATCCCTGAGGGCGACGGGTGCTGCGGCGCCCTTCCCCATCACCTCGGCAAGCGATCCCGGGCCGAGGCGCTCGCCAAGGCGCAGATGACGGCCTGGCTCACGGCGCTGGAGGGAGACGGCCTGGACGCGATCCTGGTCACCGCGTCCGGCTGCGGGACCACGGTGAAGGACTACGGCCATCTCTTCCGCCATGACCCCGAATGGGCCGGGACGGCGGAGAAGATCTCGTCGATCGCGATGGACATCTCGGAATTCCTTGGCCGGCTCGGCCTCTCGCCGAGCGCGCCGGCGCCCGACCTGACCGTGGCCTATCACTCCGCCTGCTCGCTTCAGCACGGCCAGCGGGTGAGGGAGGAGCCCAAGCGGCTTCTGGCGGAGGCCGGGTTCAAGGTCGTCGAGCCGCGGGAGCAGCACCTGTGCTGCGGCTCGGCCGGAACCTACAACCTGCTGCAGCCGCAGATCGCCGCCCAGCTGCGGGACCGCAAGGTCGGCAATCTCGAAGCGACGCAGGCCGACGTGATCGCGGCGGGAAACATCGGCTGCCTGGTCCAGATCGGATCGGCGGCCAGCCGGCCCGTGGTCCATACGGTCGAGCTGCTGGACTGGGCGACCGGCGGGCCGAAACCCGCGAGCCTGGTCCTGCCGCGTCCCGCCTAGCGTCGCGACGGGCGCGAGGCTCCAGCCGCTTGCGCTGGGGAATGACTGCAACTTGGTGCAATACCACCGGCGTCAGGGAGGATGTCCGATGTTGCCATTGCAAGGCGTGAAGGTGCTCGATCTGGGGGCGGTGCTGATGGCGCCCTACGCGGCCCAGTGGCTAGCGGATTTCGGCGCCGACGTGATCAAGGTCGAGCCGCCGGCGGGGGACACCACGCGACGCATCGGGCCGAGGGTCGAGCCCGACATGGCCGCCATCTACCTGGCCGCCAACCGCAACAAGCGCAGCATCGTCCTGGACCTGAAGACGCTGGAGGGCCGCGCGGCGCTGCTGCGCCTGGTGGATCAGACGGACATCCTGGTGCACAACAACCGCCCGCAGAAGATGCTGGCGCTGGGACTGGACGCCGACGCCCTCCTCAGCCGCAACCCGCGCCTGGTGTACGCCACCCTGCACGGCTTCGCGCAAGCGGGCCCGTATGGCGGCAAGCCGGCCTACGACGACATCATCCAGGGCATGAGCGGCCTGGCCCACCTGCAGGGGCAGCGCACCGGCGCGCCGGCCTATCTGCCCACCGCGGCGGCGGACAAGACGGCCGGGCTGGTCGGCGCCATGGCCATCCTCGCCGCGCTGTCCGCCCGCGACCGCACGAACAAGGGCTGCGCCGTCGAGGTGCCGATGTTCGAGACCATGGTGGCCTACACCGCCGTCGAGCACTTCTACGGCCGGTACTTCGACCCGCCGCTCGGTCCGGCCGCCTACCCCCGGGTCATGACGCCGGAGCGGCGGCCGTTCGCCACCGCCGACGGATACATCTGCGCGCTGCCCTACACCGACCAGCACTGGCGGAGCCTGTTCGAGATGGCGGGCCGGCCCGAGCTCGCCGAGGACCCGCGGTTCGCCGGCATCGGCGCCCGGACCGACCACA
>JAQGIJ010000370.1 GCA_028291285.1 Phenylobacterium sp.
GCACGCTGGCGAACACCGCGTCCGGCGAGCGGCGGAAATTGCGCAGGCGGTGGGCGGCGTCGGCGGGATCGAAGCCGTCGCCGGCGAAGACCTGCGCCCAACTCGCGTCCGGCGCAGCCGCCAGCCCGGCCGCCGTGGCGCCAAGCGCGATCAGGCCTGCCGGATCGCCGGTCTTCACCAGCGTCGGCTGTTCGGGCCGGTAGCCGCGGCGCGCCAGCTCGTCGGCGACCGGCTGCAGGCGGGGGTCGTCGGCCAGCCGGAAGGCGGGCGCGACGCCCGCCGCCCGATAGAGCGCCTCCACCTGATCGATCAGGCCGACAACGAGCGGGACGTCGTGGCGCAGCGGCACGGCGGCCTTGGCCCGGCCGATGGTTCCCGCGTCGACCGGGACCAGCCAGCCGTCGAGCTCGTGGACCTGGGCGGGCGCAACCGCGGCGATCGTGGCGCGCTCGATCGCCGCGACCTCGGCCGGCTGCAGCACCTAGCCGTGGTCCTTCATCAGCCGCGCCTTGTCGCGCTGCCAGTCGCGCTCGGCGGCGGCCTCGCGCTTGTCGTGCGCCTTCTTGCCCTTGGCGAGCGCTATCTCCAGCTTCGCCATCCCCCGGTCGTTCCAGTAGAGCTTGGTGGGGACCAGGGTGCGCCCCTCGCGCTGCACCGCCCCGATCAGCCGCTGGATCTCCTTGCGGTGCAGCAGCAGCTTCCGCGGGCGGCGGGGCTCGTGGTTGAAGCGGTTGGCCTGGGCGTAGGGCGGGATATCGGCGTTGACGAGCACGATCTGGTCGCCCTCCACCGCCGCATAGCTCTCGGCGATGTTGGCCCGGCCGTTGCGCAACGACTTCACCTCCGAGCCGGTGAGCGAAAGCCCGGCCTCGAAGGTCTGCTCCAGGAAATAGTCGAACCGCGCCCGGCGGTTCTCCGCGATCAGCTTGCCGGTCATCAGATCACGCCCGCGTCGCGCATGGCGGCCAGGACCTCGGCGCGGGAGGCTTCGGAGGCCGGCACGATCGGCAGGCGCACGTCCTCGGCGCAGAGGCCCAGGTGGGCGAGCGCGAACTTGGTGGGCGCGGGCGAGGCGTCGGTGAACAACCCCTTGTGCAGCCGGATCAGCTGGTCCTGGATCTGCAGCGCGCCGGGCCAGTCGCCGGCCAGGGCGGCCCTGTAGAAGGCCGCGGTCTGCTCGGGCGCGACGTTGGCGGTGACCGAGATGCAGCCGTGGCCGCCGTGGGCCATATAGCCGAGCGCGCTGGGATCGTCGCCGGAGAGCATCACCCAGTCCTCGCCGCACATGATCCGCTGGGCGCTGGCGCGGGCCATGTCGCCGGTGGCGTCCTTGATCCCGACGATGTTCGGCAGCCTGGAAAGCTGGGCCAGCACCTCATTGGAAATGTCGACGCTGGTGCGCGAGGGGACGTTGTAGACCAGCACCGGCAGCTGCACGGCCTCATCGATGGCGGCGTAGTGGGCGTAGAGCCCGGCCTGGCTCGGGCGATTGTAGTAGGGCGTGACCACCAGCGCCGCGTCCGCGCCGACCGTCTTGGCGTGGCGCACCAGCTCGATCGCCTCGTCGGTGGCGTTGGAGCCGGCGCCGGCGATCACCGGCACGCGGCCGCGGGCGGTCGCCACGCACAGCTCCACCACCCGGCGGTGCTCGGCGTGCGACAAGGTGGCCGTCTCGCCGGTGGTGCCGACGGGCACCAGGCCGTGCACGCCGCCGGCGATCTGGCGCTCGACCAGGGCCACGAAGGCCTCCTCGTCGAGGGCGCCGTGGCGGAACGGCGTCACGAGCGCCGGGAGGACGCCCTTGAACAAAGGTTCGGACATGATCTGCAAATTGCCGTGAATGGGCGCTTGTTGAAGCGACGTTCAGATTTGCCGCGACAATATGGAGGGTGAGTCTCACCCGCAACGCCCGTATGCGTGGTCGGGTCATCAGGGGGGCGCGAGTTGCACGCCAAAACCCATAAAGCATTGCTGCTGGCCAGCGTGGTCCTGCTCTCGAGCGCGGTCGCGCGCGCCCAGCAGATGGACGCGATCGGCGAGATCCTACAGCGCGAGGCGGCGCAGACGGTCGACGAGGCGCCTGTGGCGACGAGCCAGCAGACCGTGCGCCAGCCGCTGTCGCCCGCCGACTTCGCCAACTTCCGCCAGACGGTCGAATCGGCGCGCCGGGGCGACGTGAACGGCGCGCGCGCCGCGCTCGCCGCGATCAACGACCGGGCGGCGAAGAAGACCGCCACCTGGGTGCTGGTCGATCTGAACGGCGAATCGCTGAGCTTCTTCGAAGTCGACCAGGCGCGGCGCCAGCTGATGGCCTGGCCGCACCCGGCCAAGCGCCAGGCCGCCGCCGAGAAGCTGATCGAGACCTCCGGCAAGAGCCCGCGCGAGATCCTCAGCTGGTTCGACGGCCAGGAGCCGACCACGGCGCAGGGCGCCATGGCGCTCGCCGCCGCCTATCGCCAGCTCGGCCAAGCCGACCAGGCCAGCCAGCTGGTCAGGCGCTGGTGGCGCACCAAGAGCTTCGAGGCCGAGGTCCAGCGGACCATGCTGGCGCGCTTCGGCGACGTCCTGACCCAGGACGACCACGCCGCGCGCGCCGACGTCATGCTCTACGGGAGCCAAGGGCCCGCGGCGCGCGACATGATCCCGCTGCTGGCCGCCGACCAGCAGCAGGCGGCCTTCGCCCGCATCGCGCTGCGCGGCAACGCCGGCAACGCCGTCGAGCTGGCCAATGCGCTGCCGCCCGGCATGGCGCAGAGCCCGGGCGTCGCCTTCGAGCGCGCCGCCTACCTGCGCCGGCACAACCTCACCGAGCTGGCGGTCGCCCAGCTGCCGTACTTCCCCAAGCAGACCTACACCGCCGACCAGGCCGAGCGGGTCTGGGAGGAGCGCCGGCAGATGGTGCTGGCGGCGCTGAGGGCCGGCGATTCCAGGGGCGCCTATGCGGCGGCGGCGGACTGCGGCTTCGCCAACGGCACGCAGGCGGC
>JAQGIJ010000388.1 GCA_028291285.1 Phenylobacterium sp.
CCTGCGCTACCCGGCGCCGCAAAGCCGATGGTCACGACCGAGAGCGCGCACCCGTCTGGCCCGGCGAGCCAATGGTGCACCAGGCCGGGCACGAGGACACTGTCGCCGGGGCTCATCCGCAACTCGCCGTCTTGAAGCACCAAGGTGACCTCTCCGCTCAGGACGATGTCGTAGTCCAGCGTCGATGTGAAATGCGAAGGCACGGAACGCCCGGGCGCAAGGCTGAAGATCAGCCAGTTCGTGGCTTCCGGGGCGACGGCGATATCGAGCCAGCGGGGATCGATCGGGAGCGGAGGATTCGGAAGTTCGACCGGCATCTGCGTCGTCTTCCACAAGTGGTGCACGCCCACACCATTGGCTCGCGCAAGTTCCGGCGGGTCGAACTCACGGGTCTCGACGATCGTGGAGCGCCCGCTGGCCCCCTGGCCTACCCGCGAAAACCTCATCGCGTTTCCGGTCCTCCGCTTCCTTCGCGGCCAGGCTGCGCCAGGCGCCTTGACGTGTTCGGCTATGCTTGACGCGTCTCCGCCACCGCCTTCCGCCTGGCGGCAGCCTCCTGCAGCAGCGGCTTCAACTCTCGCTTGAGGATCTTGCCATTGGGGTTCACCGGCAGCTCCGGCAATATGAGGATGGTCCGGGGGACCTTATTGTCGGCCAGGTGCTGCCTGCACCAGGTCACCAACTCGTCCGGCGTAGCGTTTCCGTCGTGCTGCAGGGTGACCGCGGCGGCGACGTCTTCGCCCAGCACCTCGTGGTCGACGCCCACCACCGCGGCGTCCTTCACCGCCGGATGGTCGTAGAGCACGGTCTCGATCTCGAGCGGGGTGATGTTGTAGCCGCCGCGGATGATCAGCTCCTTGGAGCGGCCGCAGAGGATCAGGTCGCCGTCAGGGTCGACGTAGCCAAGGTCTCCGGTGCGGGTCCAGCCGCCGATGAAAGAGGCCTGCGTCGCCGCCTCGTCGCGCCAGTAGCGGCGCGGGTTGGCCTGATAGCCGTAGACCTCGCCGATCTGCCCAGGGGCGGTTACGACCTCGCCGGTCTCGTCGCGCAACTGTATGTGCGGCGGCATGCGCCCGACGCAGCCGGGCTTCAGCAGGGCTTCGTTGGTGCGGGTGCTGAGGCCCGCGCCGCCCTCGCTCATGGCGTAGTTGTTGCGCATCCGGATGTGCGGCCAGACCTTCAGCGCCCGCACCACGGTGTCGTGCGGCAGGGGCGCCGAGCCTGTCAGCAGCCAGGTCGTGCCAGAGATGTCAAAGTCCTGCACGTTCGGCAGATCGAGGATCAGGCGGATCATCGAGGGGACCAGGAAGATGGTGTCCGGCCGCTTGGCATGGACGAGCTCCATGAAGCCCTGTGGCTCGAACCTGGGCTGGGTGTAGACGGTGGAGCCGGATCGGATCGGCTGCATGCCGGCGGCGATTGCGCCGCCGCTGCCGGTGAGCGGCAGGGCGTGCGCCATCGAGTTCGACGGCTCGCGGCTGATCCCGTCGGCCTTGCCCAGGAGATCGGGGTGGGACATCACCACCCCCTTCAGCTTGCCGCCGGTGGTGCCGGAGGTCTGCAGGATTTCCGCGTCGGCCGTGGGATCCAGGCTCGCCTGGTCCGGCAGGGCGGCGATATCTCGCGGCATGGCCTCGGCGCCGAACACTCGGCCGACCTCCACGCCGTCGAGCCGGTCGGGCACGTTGGTGACGCAGATCGCCGGCTCGATCAGGGCGGCGTACTGCCGCATTTCCGACGCCGTGAGCCGCGGATTGACCGGACAGGCGATGCCGCCCGCCCGCATGGTGGCGATGACCGCGATCAACATCTCCACCGCGTTGGTGTTGCTGATTGGCAGGAAGACCCGGTCGCCGGGGCGAAGTCCGGCCGCGACCAGCCCGCCGCCGATTTCGTCGGCCTCACGGTCCCACTCCGCATAGGTCAGGGTGCGGCGCATGTCGTCATGGGCGATTTCGTGCGCCTGATGCTGCGCGCGCACACGGAGCGCATCAGGAAGCCGCCGAACGGTCATCACCAAAGCTCGAGCCTCCCCGAAGTCGGACTTCATTTTGCGCACCACACTCTGGCCGCACCATCGACTATATGCGGACTGATATCCAGCTTTCCAGATTTTCCACATCTGCCACTGGATTTCGCCGTCATAACTCGACAGTCGAGGTCGTGCGCGCGTCCGGCTCTTAGTGAGAGGAGCGTTCGGCCACGGGACGCGCAATGAAGGTGAGGTCGTAGCGGTGCCGCGCGAAGCTCACGGCAGGCCGGACGATCGGATCCTCAATCTCCGGCGACCACTGCGAGATCTGGTCGCATAGCTCCCAGGCCTCCGGCCAGCTGGAGGCATAGACGGACATCAGGAGATTGTGCACCCCCGTGATCCGGGTGACGCCGAACACGTTGGGCAGCTGCGACAGGCTCGCGGTTATGGGCCCGAGCAGCCCCGGCGGAGCCCTGAGGCGCACGAAGGCCAGGGAGACGTAGCCCACCCGCTCCGGATTGCAGATCAGGATGTAGCGCAGCATGCCCTTCTGCTGCAGGCCGCGGATCCGGGCGCGCACCGTGGCCTCGGCGACGCCCAGTACTCGGCTGATCTCGCGGTTGCTGATGCGTCCGTCGCGGGCCAGCATTTCGGTGATCTGGCTCTGCAGGTCGCCGCTGCTCGCGGGGCCTTCCCGACGCGGCGATTCCAGATTTCCAAAGCCGCTGCGGACATGGCCGTGTCCCAGGGCCAGATTGATGTCCACCCGCTTGACGGCCGGGTCCGCGCCGATGACCTCGAGGGCGATGCGGGACAGCTCGTCGATATCGGCCGCGGCGATCTTCACCAGCAGTTCGGGCGCGCCCACCAACTGGTAGATGGCCACCACGCTCGGGTTGCTGTTCAGTCGCGCGACCGCTTCCTCGGCGTCGGTCTTCTTCAGGAACACGTCGAGCAGCGCACTGACGCGCCAACCGAGCGCGCGCACGTCCTGCTGGCCGATCACTCGGGCGACGTTGCTGCTACTCAGCCGCTCGAGACGAACCCCGATCGTGGTCTCCGAAAGCCCCAGCTCCTGGGCGATCGCACGGTTCGAGATCTGCGGATTCCGCCTCAGGACATCGAGCAGGTCTCGATCGACCTTATCGATCATCGGGCGCGGGTGGTGAGAGCGTCATCGCCGAACACTACGCGAAGCGCGCGCGCCTTCAAGAGTCTGGCTGGCCGCGGTCAAGGTTTATAATCTGCGCCACATCTGCACATTTTCCCGCGCAAACTGCACCAAAGTCTTGACGCGAGGACACTCTGCGCGCTTGTTGTCGGCATATCGTGTGGAAACGCCATGTCTGTCGACGTCCTTCCCCAAAGGGTCGCCCCGGTCCAGTCCGCCTCGGCGAACACTGCGCCGACCGCCGCCCTCACCCATCTGCAGCGGCTGGAGGCCGAGAGCATCCACATCATGCGCGAGGTGGTGGCCGAGTGCGAACGGCCGGTGATGCTCTATTCGATCGGCAAGGACAGCGCGGTGATGCTGCACCTGGCGGCCAAGGCCTTCTATCCGTCGAAGCCGCCGTTCCCGCTGCTGCACGTCGACACGACCTGGAAGTTCCGGGCCATGTACGAGATGCGCGAGCGCATGGCCCAGGAGCTCGGCTTCGAGCTCTTGGTGCACAAGAACCCCGAGGCGATGGCGCGCAACATCAACCCCTTCGAGCACGGCTCGGCGCTGCACACCGACATGTGGAAGACCGAGGGGCTGAAGCAGGCGCTCGACGAGCACGGCTTCGACGCGGCCTTCGGCGGCGCCCGGCGCGACGAGGAGAAGTCCCGCGCCAAGGAGCGGATCTTCTCGTTCCGCTCGGCCCAGCACCGCTGGGACCCGAAGAACCAGCGCCCTGAGCTCTGGCGGCTCTACAACGCGCGCAAGAACCCCGGCGAGAGCATCCGCGTCTTCCCGATCTCCAACTGGACCGAGCTCGACATCTGGCAATACATCCACCTGGAGAGCATCCCGATCGTGCCGCTCTACTATGCCGGCCAGCGGCCGGTGGTGGAGCGCGACGGCGC
>JAQGIJ010000394.1 GCA_028291285.1 Phenylobacterium sp.
AACATCCCCCACCCGGTGGGCGCCAACATCGCCTTCTTCGACCTGCAGCGGGTCGAGGTGCTGAAGGGCCCGCAAGGCACTCTCTACGGCCGCAACACCACCGGCGGGGCGATCAACATCATCACCCGAGGGGCTGACTACAACGGGATCCACGGCTTCGCCTATGGCGAGTACGGCAACTATAATGACTGGAAGGCGGCTGGGGCGGTCAATATCCCGATCGTGCAGGACAAGCTGGCCGCGCGCATCGCCTACCAGCACTGGAATCGCGAGGGCTTCGGCCGCTCGCTCGTCACCGGCCAGCGCCTTGGCGCCGACCGCGATGACGATCTCGCGAGGGTCTCGCTGAAGATCGACCCGACCCCTAATTTCACCGCCACGCTGAAGGCGGAGTACTTCCAGGCCCACCGCACCGGCGAACTGTTCCGCACGGTTTTTCTGTTCGGCCCGACGCTCGCCGACACGGAATGGGCGGCGGAGGGCAGCCCGGGTGGGGCGGGCGCGCGCCCCTCCGTGGCGGTCAACAACCAGAACATTTACCAGAACTACTCCGAGTTGCACCAATTCGAGCGCCTGCGCGGCTGGCACGGCGTG
The DNA here is from genome assembly GCA_028291285.1 of Phenylobacterium sp. The sequence continues at coordinate 595 of JAQGIJ010000394.1, forward strand.
TTCGACGCCTCCTGGGACATCACCGACTATGTCCGCCTGCGCTCGATCACCGGCGTGCACCAGTTCACAGACTTTCGGGTCTTCGACCTCGACGGTATGGCGCTGCAGGATGTGGAGGTCGGCATCGCCTCTAACGGCGCGCCCTCGCCGGCCGGGACAGAGACTCGGCCGCTGCTGCCCGACCAGGAGGACAAGCAGTGGACGCAGGAGTTCAACCTCACCGGCGCGGCCTTTGACAAGCGTTTCAACTGGCTGGTCGGCGCGTTCCTAGGCAACGACAAGGGCCGCGGCAACCAGACCGCCTCGGTCTATCCGCCGGTCATCACCCGCCAGACGGTTGGCTTCGGCCTCGACGCGAACTTCGATTCCACCCTCATCGGCAACAATACCTGGGCGCTGTTCACCCAGAATGACTTTAAGTTCAACGACGTCTTTTCAATCACTGCGGGCGCCCGCTATACTGAAGAAAAGCTTAACCAAGAGATCGCCTTTTTCGTCCACAGCCTGAACCCGGCCTTGCCGCTGTTCATCTGCGAGGCGGGTCCGAACGCCGGCGGGCTGCCGCAAGCGGGACCGCAGGGCTGCAACATTCACCAGTCGGCGAAGTTCAGCGGCACCAGCTATCTGCTGAGCTTCAATTTCCAGCTGACACCCGAAACCCTCTTCTATGTGAAGACCGCCCGCGGCTTCCGGGGCGGCGCCCTTCAGGTGCGCGCGCCGGCGACGCCGGCCGCCGCCCCCGAAATCGCCGTCGACTACGAGGCCGGCCTGAAGACCGACCTGTTCGACCGCCGGCTGCGGGCTAATCTCGCCGTCTACCAGACCAACTACGACAACAAGCAGGAGACCGCGATCCTGAGCGTCAACGGGGTGTTGTTCACGCCGATCCTGAACGCCGCCAGCGCCCGCATCCGCGGGGCCGAAGCGGAGCTCACGGCCGCCCCGATGCGCGGCCTGACGCTGAACGCCAGCGTGGGCTACCTGGACGCGAGCTACCTGACCTATAAGGGCGCGTTGACCGCCACCGGTGTCCCGCTGGCGTCCCTGCCCGCCTTCCCGAACGGCGCCAGCGGCTTCGCGTTCCTGCAGCCGAAGTGGAGCTACAACATCGGCGGCCGCTACGTGATGCGCTCGGTCGGTCCCGGCGACCTGGGGGTTTCGGCCAACTACTCCTGGTTAAGCCGCATCCCAATCAACCCCATCAACAGCGAACAGATTACGCCGACCCCGGTCCCGCTGCCGCCGCTCTCCCTTGTGCGCCAGATCAACGGTTCAATCGGCCTGCTGAACGCCAGCCTCGACTACACCATCCCCGACAAGGGCCTGACGGTCTCCCTGTTCTCGACCAACCTGCTCAACAAGAAGTACCAGCGCTACTCGCTGACCTTCGCGAGCCCGGCCTATGGCTTCACCGCCGACCCAGGCGAGCCTCGGATGTACGGCATCTCGATCCGCAAGGCGTTTGGGAACGAATAGGCCTCGATGGAGGGCGCCGCGCCGAGGCCGGCGCCCTCTCTTGGTGCGATGGACGGACAACGCCAAGGCGGCTTGCTTTGCCGAATGTCGCAGTCACCACGCTCCAGCCCACCTGGATCAGCTGCATCAATCGGAGGGCCTGAGCGCGCGGCCGCGAAGCTGCGCGCCATGGTGTTGGAGCGGGGAGGGCGGGTGGGTCCCACCGAGAGCCCGCCTCGCTCACTCTGTCAGACGAATCTTTTCGTACCGCGTACTCGCTCCCTCGGCAGCCCAGTGGGTTCTGAGAGCGCAGAAATCAGGCGCGGCAACTGGGCTCATTCGATGCTGCTAGCGGAAGTAATAAACATCTGAGCCAGCCGACCCCCGCCGCCCTTCGTGTCCCACGAAAAACTCCCTCGACCGGCGCGGCCGGGGGCAAGAATGTGCCTGGCCCCGGGAGAAGCCGGGCTCAGGCGATGGTGCGCCACGGTTCGCCGCCAGTCCATCGCTACCGGCACTTTCGTAACGAAGGCGGCGGTCTCAGCCAAGGGGGTCGCGGGCACTTGCTCAACTGGATCTCTGAGCCGCGGGAACGGGCTGCGGGCTGCACCCGACGCCCCCGCCGGGCCTCCCGCCGCTTCGACATGACGGCGGCCAGTCCGATGCACGGCTCAGATGAATCCATCTGAAGCTGAAAGGCTCTCGTCCGCCCGCAGTCGGATCGGCGCCAGATCGCCGATCAGTAAGACCCAAGCGAAGGCGCCCACGGCGGCGACCGCGCCGATAAACACCAACGCCGCTCCGGGTGGAATTCCCCCGTTGCCGCCGCCCCGTGAAGCGGATG
>JAQGIJ010000431.1 GCA_028291285.1 Phenylobacterium sp.
GCGCGGCCTTGAGGTCGTCGGCCGTCCAGCGCCCCACGCCCACCTCCGCCAGCGAGCCGGCCATGGAGCGGACCTGCCGGTGCAGGAAGGAGCGCGAGGCGAATTCCAGCAGCACCTGCTCGCCCTCGCGGCGGACAGTGGCGAGATCCAGCGTCTTCATCGGCGACTTCGCCTGGCAGCCGAGGTCGCGGAAGGTGGTGAAGTCGTGATGCCCCACCAGCGCCTGGGCCGCGGCGTGCATGGCCCCGGCGTCCAGCGGCTTCTTCACGTGCCACACGCGGCCCTGGTCGAGCGCCGGGGGGCTCTTGCGGTTGAGGATGCGGTAGAGGTAGCGCCGCTCCTTCGCCGAGAACCGCGCGTGCCAACCCTCCGGCGCGAGGCTCGCCTCCAGCACCACGATCGGCTCGGGAACGAGGTGGGCGTTCAGCGCGTCGCGCACCACCTGCGGCGTCCAGGCCTTCTCCAGGTCGAGCTGGATCACCTGGCCGGTGGCGTGGACGCCGGCGTCGGTGCGGCCGGCCGCGTGGACCCGCAGCGTCTGGCCGCAGAAGCCCTTCGCCGCCCGCTCGATGGAGCCCTGCACGGACGCCAGCCCGTCCTGCGCCTGATAGCCGTGGTAGGGCCGCCCGTCGTACTCGATGAGGAGCCGGTAGCGCGGCATCAGCCGAGCGTCGTCCCGGCCGCCACCGGCTGACCGCGCAGGAAGACCTCGGCGTCCTGGGCGGCGCGCCCCTCGCGCTGGACCTTGAGCAGGCGCACCGCGCCCTCGCCGCAGGCGACCAGCAGGCGTTCGTCCAGCACCGTCCCCGGCGCGCCGTCGGCGTCCTCGAAGGCGCAGAGCAGCGCCTTCACCCTGACCTCGCCCTTGTCGGTCGGCAGGAGGAACCAGGCGCCCGGGAAGGGCGAGAGGCCGCGGATCTTGCGGTCCACCTCGCGGCCGGGCCTGGTCCAGTCGATCCGCGCCTCCTTCGGTCGGATCTTCTTGGCGTAGGTGACGCCGTCCTCGGCCTGGGCCGTGTCGACCGCGCGCCCGGCCTCGATCTCCGGCAGGGTGCGCACGATCAACTCGGCGGCGGCCGCCGCCAGCCGGTCCTGGACGGCGCCGGCGGTGTCGAGCGGGCCGATGCGCACCGTGGCGGTCGCCAGCACCGGGCCCTCGTCGAGGCCCTCGGTCATGCGCATCACCTCGACGCCGGTCACCTCGTCGCCGGCCATGATCGCCCGCTGGATCGGCGCCGCGCCGCGCCAGCGCGGCAGCAGCGAGGCGTGCAGGTTGAAGCTGCCGAGCCGGGGCGCCTCCAGCACCGCGGCCGGCAGGATCTGGCCAAACGCGACCACCACGGCGGCGTCGGCGCCCAGCGCGCGGAAGGCCTCGATCTCGGCCGGGTCGCGCATCGAGGCGGGCGTGCGCACCGGGATGCCGTGAGCTTCGGCGAAGGCCTGCACCGGCGAGGGCTTCAGCGCCTGGCCGCGGCCGCGTGGCGCGGGGGGCTGGGAATAGGCGCAGGCGATCTCGTGCCCGGCCTCGACGAGGGCGGCGAGCACGGAGACCGAGAATTCGGGGGTGCCGAGGAAGGCCAGACGCATGGAGGCGGTTTAACGATGTGGGAACCTGCAGGAAAGCTTGGCCGTTGGTTGGCCGACTTCGAAGGAGCTCTATGTGATGCGCACCCCCGTCACCGCCGCCGTGCTGGGCCTTGCCCTCGCCGTGGCGGGCTGCAGCAAGACCGACCAGCAGAAGACCCAGGCCGATACCCAGGCCGCCGCCGGAAACATGCAGGCCAGCGCCCAGGCCATGGGCAACGATGTGAAATCGGGCGCCGAGGCGGTCGGCAACGACGTGAAGGACACCGTCAAGGACGCCGGCGCCCAGGTGAAGTCGGTGGCCAGCGACCCCGACGTGAAGAAGGCCCAGAACGAGGTGAAAGCCGCCCTGAAGGACCTCGGCGCCTCGGTGAAGAAGGCCGCCAAGGAGAGCAAGGACAAGGTCCACGACGCCGGGAACAGCGCCGGAAACGCCGGCTGAGAGACGCCAGGCTTCCGAGGGGGCCTGGGGCCTACGCCGCCTTGACCTGCTTCTTGACCTTCTTGACCGCCTGTTCGCGCTTCAGGCGCGAGAGGTGGTCGATGAAGAGCACCCCGTCGAGGTGGTCCATCTCGTGCTGGATGCAGACGGCGAAGAGGCCCTCGGCGTCTTCCTCGATCTGTTCGCCCTGGTAGGTCAGGTAGCGCAGCTTCACGCGAGCGGGACGCTGCACCTCGTCGAAGTAGTCGGGCACCGAGAGGCAGCCTTCCTCGTAGGCCTGGGTCTCCTCCGAGCGCCAGACGATCTCCGGATTGACGAACTGGCGCGGCTGGCTCTCCTCGCCCTCGCGGGCGAGGTCCATGACGATGACCCGCTTCGGAACCCCGATCTGGATGGCGGCCAGGCCGATGCCGGGGGCCGCGTACATGGTCTCGAGCATGTCGTCCATCAGCGCGCGCAGCTCGTCGTCGACCGTCTCCACCGGCAGGGAGGCCTGCTTCAGGACGGGGTTCGGGACGACGAGGATCTCGCGGGTGGCCATGTCGCCGAGGTAGGGTCCAGATAACGGAGCGTCAAGGTCGGCGATTATAGCCTCAGGCCTCGTCGGCCGCGACCAGTCGCACCGCCGGCGCTTCGGCGGCCGAGAGCTTGGTGAGCGGGCGCACCGCGCTCTCCACCGGTTCCAGCGCGACGATCTCCTTGCCCTCGTGGTCGACCTTCAGGTCCTCGAAGCGCTTGGCCTGGGTCAGCACCTGGGTCTCCAGCGAGGCGGCGAAGCGGTTGTAGCGCTCGACGGCGGCGGTCAGCGCCTTGCCCACCGAGGAGGCGTGCTCGCCCATGGTGGCGATGCGCTTGTAGAGCTCACGGCCGAGGTCGGCGATCTTGCGCGCGTTGGCCGCCTGCTCCTCCACCCGCCAGCCATAGGCCACCGCCTTGCAAAGCGCGAAGAGCGTGGAGGGCGTGACGATCACCACGCGGCGCTCCATGGCCTCGGTCATCAGGTCCGGGGCGCGGTCCAGCGCCGCCGCCATGGCCGAGTCGAGCGGCACGAACATGGCCACGAAGTCGGGCGAGGTCTCGAACTGGTCCCAGTAGGCCTTGGCCGCGAGGCCCTGGACGTGGCTGCGCACGCTCGAGACGTGGCGCAGGCCGCAGGCTTCGCGGGCAGCCTCGTCGGGGGCGTCCTGCAGCTCGAGGAAGGCGTTCAGCGAACACTTGGCGTCGATCACGAAGACCCCGCCGCCGGGCAGGCGGATGATGACGTCGGGACGCCGGCGGCCCTCCTCGGTGTCGGTGGAGGCCTGTTCCTGGAAATCGAACCGGTGCGTCAGGCCCGCCGCCTCCAGCACGTTGCGCAGGGTCTGCTCGCCCCAGCGGCCCTGCACGCCGGCTCCGCGCCGCAGCGCCTGGGAAAGCTTGCGCGCCTCCTCCTGCGTCTGCACCGAGGCCTGCAGCAGCTGGGCGATCTGCTGCTTCAGGCCGCCGCTCTCCTCGGCGCGGAGCTTCTCCACCGCCGCCAGCTGCTCCTGGTATTTGGCCAGGGTCTCGGCGACGGGCTTGAGCTGGGCCTCCAGCCGCTGCTGGGCCATCAGCTCGCGGTTGCGGAAGGTCTCTTCGGTCTGCTTGACCAGCGCCTCGGCGACGGCCGAGGCCGACTGCGCGGCCTGCGCCTTGACGATCTCGCCCTGGGTGGCGGCCTGCTGTTCCAGCATCAGGGCGCGCGCCTCGGCCGCCGTGGCGCGCCCGGTGAGGTCGAACGCCCGCGCGTCCGCCGCGTCCGCGCGCCGCCGCTCCAGGAAGCCCCAGGCCAGGGCGACGGCGGCGACAAGGGCGCAGAGCAGCGGCGCGAGCAGGGACGCGTTCATGCTGCGTTCTTAGCGCAGGCGGTGAGTCGGGGGTAGCCGGCAGATGAGCGCGGCAGGCTGGGCGGTGGCCTGCCGCCCGCCGCCGTGCGACGCTAGCCGGGACGACGCGGGGGAGACGCGCATGACCGCGATGGCGGCCGAGGGCTCGCGGCCGAAGCTGGGCCGGCTGGTGATCCCGCTCCTGGCGCTGGCGCTGTTCGTCAACTACGTGGACCGCGGCAACCTCGCGACCGCCGCCCCGCTGATCAAGGACGAGCTGAAGCTCAACGCCTCCCAGCTCGGCGTCCTGCTGTCGGCCTTCTCCTGGACCTATGTGGCGGCCATGCCGCTGGCAGGCTGGCTGGCCGAGCGGGTCGGCGCCTACCGGACCATGGCCGCAGGGCTCGCGCTCTGGTCGCTGGCCACCCTGCTCACCGGCTTCGCCGGCGGGTTCGCCGCGATCCTGATGCTGCGCCTGCTGCTCGGGCTGGGCGAGAGCGTGGTCTTCCCCTGCTCGTCGAAGCTGATCGCCGAGCACGTGCCGCACGCCAGGCTGGGCGCCGCCAACGGTCTGATGTCCCAGGGGCTGTCGCTCGGCCCCGCATTCGGCGTGCTGGTGGGCGGCCTGCTGATGGCCGACCTGGGCTGGCGCCGCGTGTTCCTGGTGTTCGGCGCCCTGTCGCTGACCTGGCTGGTCCCCTGGCTCGCCGCGGCGCGGACGGCGCGGCGGGCCGGGCCCGCCGAGCCCGCGGCCGAGCCGCCGCCCGCCTTCCTGGAGATC
>JAQGIJ010000454.1 GCA_028291285.1 Phenylobacterium sp.
GGTGAGGTTGGTCTGCTCCCAGGAGAAGCCGCCCTCGTTGTCCGGCGTGCGGCCGAAATGGCCATAGGCCGTGGTGCGGGCGTAGATCGGCCGGTTCAGGCCGAGGTGCTCGCGGATGGCCCGCGGCGTGCCCCCGCCGATCAGCTCGGGCAGCGCGACCTCCAGCTTCGCCGGATCGATCTCGCCGGTGTCGTGCAGGTCGACGTAGAAGGAGAGCGGCTTGGCCACCCCGATCGCGTAGCTGATCTGGATGGTGCACTTCCTGGCCAGCCCGGAGGCCACCACGTTCTTGGCCAGGTAGCGGCAGGCGTAGGCGGCCGAGCGGTCCACCTTGGTCGGATCCTTGCCGGAGAAGGCGCCGCCGCCGTGCGGCGCGGCGCCGCCGTAGGTGTCGACGATGATCTTGCGGCCGGTGAGGCCCGCGTCCCCGTCGGGGCCGCCGATCTCGAAGCGGCCGGTCGGGTTGACGTGCCATTCGGTCTTCTTGGTGATCAGGCCGTCGGGGAAGACGCTCTCCACATAGGGGCGGATCAGCGCCTCCAGCCGCTTGGGCGTGGCGCTGTGCAGGCCGATGCGCTTCTTGTGCTGGTGGGAGACGACGATCTGCAGCACCTCCACCGGGCGGCCGTCCTCGTAGCGCAGGGTGACCTGACTCTTGGCGTCGGGCTCCAGGGGGGCGCACTCGCCGGAGTGGCGGACCTCGGCCAGGCGCTTCAGGATGTTGTGGCTGTACTGCAGGGTGGCCGGCATCAGCTCCGGCGTCTCGTCGCAGGCGTAGCCGAACATGATCCCCTGGTCGCCCGCGCCCTCGTCCTTGTCGTCGCTGGCGTCGACGCCCTGGGCGATGTGGGCGGACTGCTCATGCAGGTGGCAGGCAAACTTGGCCTTGGACCAGTGGAAGCCCTTCTGCTCGTAGCCGATGTCCTTCACGGCCTGGCGGACCTTGGGCTCCAGGCTCCTGACGATCTCCCTGGTCAGCGCCTTGTTGTCGGCCTTCGAGCCGCCGGGCAGGCCGGCGCGGACCTCGCCCGCCAGCACGATGCGGTTGGTGGTCACCAGGGTTTCGCAGGCGACGCGGGCCTCCGGCTGGACGCTGAGGAAGGCGTCGACCACGGTGTCGGAGATGCGGTCGGCCACCTTGTCGGGGTGGCCTTCGGACACGCTTTCGCTGGTGAAGATGTAGCTGGAACGGCTCACGCTCGGGCTCCGCGGAATTGAGGGGCGCGCCGTCCGCCGGGCGCCGACTGGTGTCGGCAAACCTATAAAGAAATCTTTATGTCCCGCCAAGCGCTGGGACGCGCATCAGCGTGCGTCCGGTTCCGCAGCCATGGTTCGCACCAGCTCCAGGATCTGGCGGCGCACGCCGGGCCTGACGATCCGCGGAAAGCAGCGGACCAGCTCCGCGCCCTCGGCCGAGAGCAGGAAGTCCTCCACGGTCGAGCGTTGCGAGCGCTCGGTGTCGGGGCTGTCCGGCAGGCCCTCGTAGAAGTAGCCGATCGAGGTGTTCAGCGCCCGCGCCATCTCCCATAGCTTGGAGGCGCTGACACGATTGGCGGCGCGCTCGTACTTCTGCACCTGCTGGAAGGTCAGCCCGATGCACTCGGCCAGCTTTTCCTGGCTGATCCCCAGCTCCTTGCGGCGCAGCCGGATTCGCAGCCCCACGTGCCGATCGATAGGGTTGGGACCGACGTCGATGACTTTGACCTGATCCATGAGCGCCTGAAGGTTGAACACCTGTCGCAGCTTGGAACAAATGGCGTCGGCGTCAAGAAATCACGTTCGCCGAACGCGATCCGACGCCGCGGCCGCCGCCGAGACGAGGAGCAGCGCTAGAAAACTGAGGTCGTCCCAACGCGCATAGGGGGTGGGGCGCAGGGCGGGCGGCAGCTGGGCGTCGATGACGCCGAAGTCGCCGATCCCCCGCCGTGCGCCGGGGCGCACGCGGCCGTAGGCGTCGATCACCGCAGAGACGCCGGTGGGCGTGGCGCGCACCATCGGCAGCCCCTCCTCGATGGCCCGGTAACTGGCGATGTTGAGGTGCTGCAGCGGCCCGCTGCCCTGGCCGAACCAGGCGTCGTTGGAGATGTTGAGGATCCAGGCCGGCCGCAGCTGGGCCCGGCGCATCCCTTCGCGCGTGAGGCCCGGGAACAGCGCCTCGTAGCAGATCAGCGGCTGCAGCGGCGGCACGCCCCAGGCCGCGAGCGGCCGCGACGGCGGCCCCGCGGTGAAGTCGTCGGGCATGTGCACCAGGCTTCGGAAGCCCACCCTCGTGGCGAGGTCGGCCGCCGGCATGTACTCGCCGAACGGCACCAGGTGGTGCTTGTCGTAGATGCCGGTGATGCGCAGGCCTTCGCCTTCGCGGCGGAAGGCCACGAGGCTGTTGAAGTAGCGCGGCCGGCCGTCCGGGCCGAGCTCGGCGCGGTTGGCGCCCATCAGCAGGGTCTCGCCGGGCGAGAGCGCTTCCACCAGCGCCGGGCCATAGGGCTGGCCGGGAGCGAGCAGGTCGTCGACCACCGCCGGCAGCGCCCCTTCCGGCCAGACCACGATACCCGGGCCGCCCGGCCCCGGGTGGCGGGTCAGGCTCAGGTAGGTCTCGAAGATCTCCTGGAGGTGCTCCGGCCGCCACTTCTCCTTCTGGTCAATGTTGGCCTGGACGATGCGGATCAGCGGCGCGTTGGCCAGCGTCGGCGCGGCGTTCGTCAGCCGTCCCAGGCCGAAGGCGTAGAGCGCCGCCAGCACGATCGCCGCGACGGCCAGCGCCAGCGCCCGGGCGCGGCGGTCGCGCGCGTCGAACAGCAGCGCCGGCGCGCTGGCCACCGCCAGCGTCAGCCAGGTCAGGCCATAGGCGCCCACCACCGCCGCGGCCTGCGAAGGCGCCGAGCCCGCGCGCCAGGTCTCCCCGGGCAGGTCCCAGGGAAAGCCGGTCAGCACGTGCCCGCGCAGCCACTCGACGGCGGCGAGGCAGCCGGCGAACACCAGCACGCGGGCGAAGCTGGTGGGTCGCAGCGCGCGATAGACGACGGCCGCCGCGCCCCAGAACAGCGCAAGCCCGCCCGCCAGGAACACCAGGGCGAAGGGCGCCATCCAGCCCTGCGTCTTGGCGTCCACCAGGAAGGGCTCGACGATCCAGCAGACGCCGACCGCGAAATAGCCCAGGCCGGCCAGCCAGCCGCGGAAGAAGGCCTGCCGCAGCGGGCGCTCGGCGGGCGCTTCGATGGCGCGCAGCATGAGCGCATAGCCCAGCAGGCCGGGCAGCAGGCCGAAGGGCGGGTGGGCGAGGCCGGCGGCGAGGCCGGCCAGCACGGCCCCCAGCCTGACCGTCCAGGCGGACGAAAGCTTCACGCCCGGGCGGAGCTCTAGACCGGCGCGCCGCCGGCAGGCACGGTTGCGCGGCGCACGCGCACCCGCCGCACGCGCCGCGGATCGGCGGCCAGCACCTCGATGGCGAAGCCGCCGGGGTGCTCGATCTCCTCGCCCCGCTGCGGCACGCGGCCGGCGAGCGCATTGACCAGACCGGCGACGGTGTCGATCTCCTCGTCGAGGTCGGGCGGCGCGAGGTCGACGCCTTCGCCCATGGCGGCTTCCAGATCCTCGATCGGCGCGCGGCCGTCGGCGATCCAGCCCAGCGCGTCCTCGGCGATCGGCGCAAAGCCCTGGTCGGCGTCGACGTCGTGCTCGTCGGAGATGTCGCCGACCAGCTTCTCCAGCAGGTCCTCCAGGGTGACGAGGCCGTCGGTGCCGCCGAACTCGTCGATGACCAGCGCCATGTGCGTGCGCCGGGCGCGCATCAGGCCGAGCAGCTCGGAGGCGGGCATGGAGGCCGGCACGAACAGCAGCTTGCGCAGCAGGTGGCGGCCGTCCTGCAGGATCTGATCGTTGGCCGCCGGCCGGCCGCTCTTGCGGGCGAGCAGCCGGAAGACGTCCTTGACGTGGACCACGCCCACCGGCTCGTCGAGGGTCTCCTTGTAGACCGGCAGCCGGGAGTGCTCGGCCTCGACGAAGCGGGCGACCACGTCGGCGAAGCCGCAGCTCTGCTCGACGGCGACGATGTCGGCGCGCGGCTTCATCACGTCGTCGACGCGAAGCTCCTGGAACTCGCGGGCGTGGCTGACGAGCTCGCCCGTGGCCTCGGTCTGGTGCTCTTCGGCCGCCGCCTCGCTGTCGGCGTGGCCCTTGCGGAACAGGCTCAGCAACCCCCCCATGACCCCGCGGCCCTTCGGCGGGGTCTCGGGACTACTCGCAGGATCGGGGTCAGTCATGGTCCCTCTCGCCCGCCTCGTAGGGGTCCGCCACCCCCAGCCCGGCCAGGACGACGCGTTCGAGGCCTTCCATCTCGTGGGCCTCATCATCGCTCATGTGGTCATATCCTAAAAGGTGCAGCACGCCGTGCGCCACCAAATGCTGCATGTGATTCGCCAGGGTCTTGCCCTGCTCTTCAGCCTCGCGCGCGCAGACCCCGAAGGCCAGGGCCACGTCGCCGCGGTGGCCCTCCGGATTGGCCGCCGCGGGAAACGACAGGACATTGGTTGGGCCGTCCTTGTGGCGGAAGCGGACGTTCAGGTCCTGCACGGTGGCGTCGTCGGTGAGCAGGATCACCAGATGCTCCGCCGTAGCCCCCGCAGCTGCCCGCAGCGCCGCCACGGCCGCGGCTGCGGCGATACGCTCGGCGTCAGGCAGGGCCTCCGTCCAGGCGATGTCCTCGATCTCGACCTCGATCAAACGGTGCGCCCGCGCTTGGCGGCGTCGGCGTCGTAGGCGCGCACGATTCGCTCCACCAGCGGGTGGCGGACCACGTCCTCGGCGGTGAAGCGGGTGACGCCGATCCCCTTCAGCCCCTCCAGCAGGGCCACGGCATGCGCCAGCCCGGAGTCGGAAGGGTTGGGCAGGTCGATCTGGGTGGGATCGCCGGTCACCGACATGCGGCTGCCCTCGCCGATGCGGGTCAGCACCATCTTCATCTGTGCGCGGGAGGCGTTCTGCGCCTCGTCGACGATGACGAAGGCGTGGCTGAGCGTGCGGCCGCGCAGGAAGGCGATCGGCGCCACCTCGATCTCGCCCTTCTCGCGCCGGCGGCGCAGCTGCTCGGCGCCCAGGATGTCGGTCAGCGCCTCCCACACGGGCGCCATGTAGGGATCGACCTTCTCGGTGAGGTCGCCCGGCAGGAAGCCCAGGCGCTCGCCGGCCTCGACGGCCGGGCGCGAGACGATCAGCCGGTCCACCTCGCCGCGCAGCAGGAGGCCCGCGCCGTGCGCCACGGCCAGGAAGGTCTTGCCGGTGCCGGCCGGGCCCAGGCCGAAGACCAGGTCGCAGCTCGCCAGCGCCTGCAGATACTCCGCCTGGGTGGCGGTCTTGGGAGCCACCTGGCCTCGACGGCCGACCGGCAGGGCGCCCGGTCCCGTCTGGCCGGAGCGGGCTCGGCCGATGGCGACGCGGACGTCGGCCTCGCCGATGTCGAGCCCCTGGTCGGCGCGCTCGGCGATCGCCTGGACGGCCTTCTTCGCCTGGGCGCGGGCGCGGGTGTCGCCGCTCACCGAGACCCCGCCGCCGGGGGTCTCGACCAGCACGCCGAAGGCGTCCTCGATCAGCGCCGCGTGGCGGCTGTTGGCGCCGGCCACCGCACGGACCGCGGCGTCGGACATCGGCAGGAATTCGGGCGCTCGGCTCAAACGGTCTCCATGTCCCGAGCCCTTCCCGCTCGCGACGCGAGCGGACAAGAAGGGCTCTCACGAATGAACACGACCCTGTTTATCCCAGCCGCACATCGGCTGGGACAGGGTCGAGCGCGCCGGCCAGGCTGTTCCTGGCGGCGCTTTCGATACGCACGGCAACGATCTCGCCGATCAGTCGATCCGGCGCGGTGGCGTGCACCGCTTGCAGATAGGGACTGCGGCCGACGATTTGACCGGGATTGCGGCCCTTCTTCTCGAACAGCACCGGCAGAACGCGGCCGGTCTGCTTGGAATTGAACGCCTGCTGCTGTTTATCCAGCACGGCCTGCAGCCGGGCGAGCCGCTCGTCCTTCACCGCCTCGGCCACCTGGCCGGGCATGGCGGCGGCGGGCGTGCCCGGCCGGCGCGAGTATTTGAAGGAGTAGGCGCCGGCGTAGCCCACCTCCCGCACCAGCGCGAGGGTCGCCTCGAAGTCGGCGTCCCGCTCGCCGGGGAAGCCGACGATGAAGTCGCCGGAGATGGCGATGTCGGGCCGGGCTGCGCGGATCTTCTCGATCAGCCGCAGATAGCTCTCGGCGGTGTGCGCCCGGTTCATCGCCTTCAGCACCTTGTCCGAGCCCGCCTGCACCGGCAGGTGGAGGTAGGGCATCAGCGCCTCCACCTCGGCGTGGGCGGCGATCAGCGCCTCATCCATGTCGCGCGGGTGGCTGGTGGTGTAGCGGATGCGGTCGAGGCCGGGGATCTTGGCCAGCCGACGCACCAGGCCCGCCAGCCCGCCGCCGTCTTCCATGTCCGCGCCGGCGTAGGCGTTGACGTTCTGGCCCAGCAGGGTGACCTCGCGCACGCCCTGCCCGGCGAGGCCGCGGGCCTCCGCCTCGATGGCCCCGGCCGGCCGCGACCATTCCCCGCCACGGGTGTAGGGCACGACGCAGAAGGTGCAGAACTTGTCGCAGCCCTCCTGCACGGTGAGGAAGGCGGAGACCCCGGTGGGGCGGCGCGCCGTCGGCAGCGCGTCGAACTTCGCCTCCGGAGCGAAGTCGGCGGCCAGCCGTTCGCCGCGGGCGCGGTGGGCGCGGGCGATCAGCTCCGGCAGCTGGTGATAGGCCTGCGGGCCCACCACCAGGTCGACGGCCGGCTGGCGGCGCAGGATCTCCTCGCCCTCCGCCTGGGCGACGCAGCCGGCGACGGCGATGGTCATGGCGCCGCCTTCCGCGGCCCTGGCCGCTTTCAGCCGCTTGATCTGGCCGAGCTCGGAATAGACCTTTTCGGTCGCCTTCTCGCGGATATGGCAGGTGTTCAGCACCACCAGGTCCGCGCCCTCCGGGCTGTCGGTCAGCCCATAGCCCAGCGGCGCAAGGAGGTCGGCCATGCGCTCGCTGTCGTAGACGTTCATCTGACAGCCGTAGGTCTTGATGTAGAGGCGCTTGGCTGGCGCGGTCTCGGACATGCTGGCGTTATGCGGGCGCGCGGAGCGGGGCGCAACAGGCGCGCGCTGGGCTCACGTCTCGATCGGGATGCCGTAGAGCTCGAGCCGGTGGTCCACCAGCCTGTAGCCGAGCCTGCGGGCGATGGCCTCCTGCAGCGCCTCGATCTCGCCGTCGACGAACTCCACCACCTTGCCGGTCTGCAGGTCGATCAGGTGGTCGTGGTGCACCTCGCGGTGCTCCTCGTAGCGCGAGCGGCCGTCGCGGAAGTCGTGCCGGGTGATGATGCCGGCCTCTTCGAACAGGCGGACCGTCCGGTAGACGGTGGCGATGGAAATGTGCGGATCGACCGCGTGGGCGCGCCGGTGCAGCTCCTCGACATCGGGGTGGTCGTGCGCGTCGGACAGCACGCGCGCGATGACGCGGCGCTGATCGGTCATCCGCATGCCCTTCTCGATGCAGAGCTTTTCGATTCGATCCGGCAAAAGACTGGCTCCCGTGGCGCCGCGAAAATAGGTCTAAGCGGCGGCGGTGTTAAGGTCGAGACGCATCACGAGGGCGTCGGTCCGACCCTCCGTCCCGCGGTCGTAATAGCCAGGCCGCCGGCCCGCGCGCGCGAAACCGAGGCTTTCGTAGAGGCCGACGGCTGGCGCGTTGTCCACCGCCACCTCCAGGAACGCGGCCTCCGCTCCGGCCTGCCGCGCCGCGCCGATGGCGGCGACCATCAGCGCCCTGGCGACGCCCCGGCGCCGCGCCGCGCCGCAGACCCCCACCGTCAGCACCTCCATCTCGCCCGCGGCGAGGCGGCAGAGGATCATGCCCACCGCCGGGTCCTCGTCGGCCAGCAGGGCGAACACCCCGCTGGCCGCCATCAGCTCGTCGAAGGCCGACGCCCCCCAGGGCGGATTGAAGGCCGCGGCGTGGACCGCCGCCAGCGCAGCGGCGTGCCCCGGCGTCGCCCAGACCAGGTTCATACCACCAGCCTCACGCCGGCAGCCGCGCGTCGGGCGCACGCAGATAGAGCGGCCGGACCGGCGCAGGCTCGCGTTCGGCGGCGAGCCGCGCGACCCGCCGCGCATCCGCGCCGTCCGGCGTCAGCACCGCCGCGCCCGGCGAGAGCTCGGCCAGCAGCGGCGCGCCGGAGCCGATCAGCGTGAAAGCCCGGCCGGGCGCGATCTCCGCCAGCCGCGCAGCCGCCACGCCGACCTCCAGCGCGTCGGGCGCCATCAGCGCGCGGCCGTCCTCGAACGCCTGCAGGTAGACCTGGCCGCGCTTGGCGTCGACGGCGGCGAAGACCAGGCCCTCGGCCTCGGCGGCGAGCGCCTCCAGCACGCCGACGCCGACCAGCGGGATGTCCAGCGCCGCGGCCAGCCCCTTGGCGAAGGCCAGGCCGACGCGCAGCCCGGTGAAGGAGCCCGGGCCGACGGTCACGCCGATCCGCTCAAGGCTGGAGAACGGCAGGCCGGCGGCGGTCATCACCTGCTCGGCCATGGGCGCGAGACGCTCCTGATGCCCGCGGGCCATGACCTCGGAGCGGTGCGCCAACACCCGCTCGCCGTCGCGCACCGCGACGGAACAGGCCGTCAGACAGGTGTCGAGCCCCAGGACGATCATGGACGGCGGCGGGTGGGCCTAGAGCGTCTGTTCGACGCGCGTGACCTCGGGCACATAGTGCTTGAGCATGTTCTCCACGCCGGCCTTCAGCGTCGCGGTGGAAGACGGGCAGCCGGAGCAGGCGCCGCGCATGTTCAGCCACACGACCCCGCTGTCGGGATCGAAGCGGTCGAACAGGATGTCGCCGCCGTCCTGCGCGACCGCGGGGCGGATGCGGCTGTCCAGCAGGTCCTTGATCTCGGCGACGATCTGGGCGGTCTCGCCCTCGTACGCGCCCTCGGTGTGGCCGCCCGCGCCCTCGCCTTCGCCGGCGAACAGCGGCGCGCCGGAGGTGAAGTGGTCCATGACCGCCGCCAGGATCGGCGCCTTGAGGTGCGCCCAGTCGGCGTCCGCCGACTTGCCGACCGTCAGGAAGTCCGGGCCGAAGAAGACCCGGGTCACGCCCTCGATCCCGTAGATCTCGGCGGCCAGCGGCGCGGCCGCCGCGTCGGCGGCGTCGCGGAAGTCGCGCGTCCCCTCGCCCATCACCTCGCGGCCGGGCAGGAACTTCAGCACCTCGGGATTGGGCGTCGCTTCGGTCTGGATGAACATGAGCAAGATGTGGCGCTTACGGGCCCGCGGCGCAAGGCTCTCACCCCGCCCAGTAGCCCACCAGCTTCTTCACCTCGGCCATGGTCGGGGCGGCGACGGCGCGCGCGCGCTGGGCGCCGTCGGCCAGCACGCGGTCGATCTCGGCGGGGTCGGCGAGCAGGCGGCGCATCTCCGCGCCAATCGGGCCGAGCTTCTCCACCGCCAGGTCGGCGAGCTTCGGCTTGAAGGCGCCGAAGCCCTGGCCGGCGAACTCGGTGAGCACAGCCTCAGACGTCCTCCCGGCGAGGGCGGCGTAGACGCCCACCAGGTTCTTCGCCTCGGCGCGGCCTTCCAATCCTTCCATCGTCTCGGGCAGCGGCTCGGCGTCGGTCCGCGCCTTGCGCACCTTCTGGGCGATGGCGTCGGCGTCGTCGGTCAGGTTGATGCGCGAATAGTCCGAGGGGTCCGACTTGGACATCTTCGCCGTCCCGTCCCGCAACGACATGATCCGTGCGCCCGGCCCCTCGATCACCGGCTCGGTCAGCGGGAAGAAGCCCGGGGCGTGGAAATCGTGGTTGAACTTCGCCGCGATGTCGCGGGTCAGCTCCAGGTGCTGCTTCTGGTCCTCGCCCACCGGCACGTGGGTGGCCTTGTAGACCAGGATGTCGGCGGCCTGCAGCACCGGGTAGGTGTAGAGGCCGACGCTCTCGCGCTCCTTGTGCTTGCCGGCCTTGTCCTTGAACTGGGTCATCCGGTCGAGCCAGCCGAGGCGGGCGACGCAGTTGAACACCCAGGCGAGCTCGGCGTGCTCCGGGACGGCGGACTGGGCGAAGATGGTGGCGACCTTGGGGT
>JAQGIJ010000456.1 GCA_028291285.1 Phenylobacterium sp.
GCGTAGCCGATGGTGGCGAAGACGACGGCGCGGGCGGAGAAGCTGCGCGGCGCGATCTCCGCGGCATAGGTGTAGCTCACGTTGATGCTGATCGCGGCGAGCGCGCCGGTGACGAACCGCAGCGCCAGGAGCTGGGTCAGGTCGGTGACCCAAGGATAGAGCAGGGTGCTCGCGCCGAAGGCGAAACTGGCGCCGATGATCCAGGGGCGCCGGCCGGTGCGGTCGACGAACGGCCCTGCGGCCAGACCGCCGAGCACGCCGCTGAACTGCGAGATGGCGAAGGCGACGCCCAGCTGGGCCGGATCGATGCCCAGCTTCTGTTTCATATCCACAGCGACGAACGACAGCGTCTGGGTGTCGTAGCCGTCCATGGCGACGACCAGGAAGCACATCAGCAGGGCCGCGACCTGCTGGACGCTGAACCTGGCCGCGGGGAGCAGCGCGTCGATGCTGACCTTCGGCGGACCTGGATCGTCCATCTGTCTTCCCCCACTCCGCCCCCACTGCGGCCCGGTGACGATAGGGTGGAATTCAGTCGCCAGCGAATCCCACATCGGCGGTTGAAGTGACGGCCATTTCAGAAGGCAATCTAGCCTGCCGTAACGTTAGTCCGCCGAAGGCCTCCTCGTTCGCGATGGCAACAAAGTGGCGCCGGGGCCACATTCGACGAGAACTTCGCCCTCGGTCGAAACCGGAGTTGTTCGGATCGCCCGGTCCGCTATAGCGACGTCGCACCAAAATATACGTATCCGCGGCCGACCACGCCGCGTCTGACGTACAGTATACTTAGGGGGGAACGAGCTACATGCATGCTTCGCGCGTTTATCTGGGCGGCGTCTCCGCGCTGACCCTTCTGGCCGCCTGCGGCGGCGCCTTGGCGCAGGACGCCGGCGGCGCCCAACTCGAGGAAGTGGTCGTCACCGCCCAGCGCCGCTCCGAAGTGCTGACCAACGTCCCGGCCTCGATCACCGCCGTCTCGTCCGAGCGCCTGAGGCAGGCCAACATCCAGAGCTCGCTGGACCTGACCAAGGTGACGCCGGGCGTCAGCCTCGACCCGCGCGGCGGCTTCGCCCAGCCGACCATCCGCGGCGTCGGCACGACCATCACCTCGATCGGCAACGCCGCCAACGTGGCGGTCTATCTGGACGGCATCTATCAGGTCAGCCAGCGCGCCAACTTCTTCGACGTGGGCGCGCTTGAGCAGCTGCAGGTGCTGAAGGGGCCGCAAGGCACGCTCTACGGCCGCAACGCCACCGGCGGGGCGATCCTGATCACCACCAAAAACCCGACCCGCGACCCGTCCGCGGACTTCTACGCCAGCTACGGCCGCTTCAATGACCGGCGGTTCACCGCCTATGTGAACGGCCCGCTCGGCGACACCGTCGCGGCGAACCTCTCGCTGGTCTACCACAAGGACGACGGTAACTTGACCTTCGCCAACTCGGGTCACAAGGCGAAGAACTACGACGACCTGATCCTTCGCGCCAAGGTGAGGTGGCAGCCGAGCGACACCTTCGACTACACACTGAGCGGTGATTACGGATCCTTCGATGACCCGGGCACGACAGCCTCGACGATCTACAACAACAATCACATCAGCCGGCGCAACAATCCGACCCTCAACTTCACCGACCCGTCCAAATCCTATATCAGCTTCGACGGGACACAGTGGACCAAGACCCAGGGCGTCACCGGCCGCGGCGACCTGCACCTGAAGAACGTCGATATCACCTCCTACAGCGGCTACCGCTCCGTCTGGGGTCAGTCGATCTTCGACACCGACGCCGGCCCGCCGCCGTTGAGCAAGCTCGACTGGCATCAGCAGGAGGACAACTACAGCCAGGAGTTCCAGGCGACCTCCACCCACAGCGGGCCGCTGCAGTACCTGGCCGGCGTGATCTACATCCGCGAGATCGCCACCTACGATCCCTACCTCAGCAACAACGTGCTGACCGCGCTGACCCGCACGGTGACCCAGAGCTATTCGGCCTACGCCGAGCTCACCTACAACGTGACGGACAAGCTGACTGTGGTGGGCGGAGCGCGCTACACCAAAGAAGAGATCGATTACAAGGGACGCCGCGCCTACGGCGGTCCGCTCGTGGTCGACCGCAACACCAAGTACGAGACGGTCACGCCGCGGTTGAGCGTGCGCTACGAGATCGTGCCGCACACCAACGTCTATGCGACCTACAACAAGGGCTTCAAATCCGGCGGCAACAACACCAGCGCGCTCAACAACGCCCCGCCGTTCAATCCTGAGAAGATCACCTCCTACGAGGTCGGCGTGAAGAGCCGGCCGACCTCGCGCCTGAGCCTCGAGGCGGCCGCCTTCTTCTATGACTACAAGGACATCCAGATCACCGCCTCGGTGCCGTCGACCTCGCCGCTGCCCGGCGGCTTCACCGGCAACCTGATCTACAACGCCGCGGCGGCGAAGATCCGCGGCCTCGACCTCTCGGGCGAGTTCGCCGCGACGGCGGACCTGCGCCTGACGGCGGGCCTCTCGTGGATCCCGACGGCGAAGTACACCAGCTTCCCCAGCGCGCTGATCACCACGCCCGAGACCAGCCCCACGGTCTGCGGCGCGGGCGTCACCCCGCCCTGCGGCAACCGCCAGTTCGTCGCCGACGTGTCGGGCAAGCGGATGATCCGCACGCCGAAGCTGACCACCAGCGTCGGCTTCAACTACGGCCACGACATCAGCCTGGGCCGGGTGGAGCTGAACGGGAATGTCTATTACTCGTCCGGCTTCTGGGCGGAGCCGTCGAACCGGCTGGGGCAGGGCGCCTACACCGTGCTGGACGGGACGCTGTCCTTCGCGCCCGCCGGCTCGCACTACAAGTTCTCCGTCTGGGGCCGTAACCTGACGAACGAGAAGTACGCCTACAGCTTCATCGACTCGGCGCTCTACGACACCGTGCGCTGGGCCCTGCCGCGGACCTACGGCGTGGCGATCAGCGCGCACTTCTGAGAGCATCGGGCGGCGTCGGGGGCGGGCCTCAGGGGCCGCGCCCGACGCCTTCGCCGTCACGCTTCAGCGCGACGGTCTGGATGCGAGGGCCCGCCGTCCCGCCGGTCAGCCCTCGTCGGCCGCCGCCCCTGGAACGCCTCTCCGGGCGAGACGACCCGCGACCAGCTGGCCCAGCGAGAACATCCCGGCCATGAACAGCACGCACTCGGTCATCTCGTCCGCCCCCACCGCGGGCGGGCTCATCGGCGGCAGTGTGGCGGTGCGTTCGGCGGCACGGCTCGCGGGCGAGGTCGCTTCCATGGAGCATCTCCGATCCAGGCCGGATGGTTCGCGCCGGCCGCGGCGCGCGCGTCACGGGCGCGCGTGGTGCGCGCCAACGTCAGCAGATGCCCCTTGACCAAGACTAGACCACCCCCACCGGTCGGGGTCATTCACCTATGAGGCGAGTTTCCGCATCGCCACGCCGCCTCCTCACCAGCCCGACGGATGCGCCCGCGTCCGCCGCTCGACCCTGAGCCGGCAGCGGCGCCCCTCCCACACTTCGATCGCCGCAAACCGCTCCAGGTGCTGCTCGGCGAACGCGCTCAGCCCGTCGTCCCGGGCGGCGAAGATCTCCGTGGCGATCACCCGCCGGTTCTCGTCCAGACCGTAGAGCGTCACAAAGGCCATGATCTGCCTCGGCTGCCGGCCGGCGGAAGGCGTCCGCCCGCAGGATCAACGCCGATCCGGCGCGAGGGATCACCGACAGGTGAAGCGCGCGGCCACAAAGGTGGGTGAAGTGTCCGCCGTTTGCGCGCCCCATGGCGCTGCGCCCGGCTCGGGCGCGCAACGCGCACGGGTCCCTGTCACACTTCGAGGCCATTCCTAAGAACGGGCGGGGGCCCTTCACCGGCGAGCCGCCATGACCGACGCCATCGTCATCGAGCCAAGCGGACGCTCCTGGGCCGTCAAGCACAACGGCGGCTTCCTGGGCTACACCCGCTCGCGGGAGGAGGCCGCGCTGGTCGC
>JAQGIJ010000471.1 GCA_028291285.1 Phenylobacterium sp.
GGGCGGGATCGAGAGCCTGCTTTCAGCCAAGGTGGCGGACGGCATGACCGGCCGCAAACACCGATCGAACATGGAGCTGATCGCCCAGGGGCTGGCCAATATCGCCTCGGCCCTGTTCGGCGGGATCAGCGTCACCGGCGCCATTGCGCGCACCGCCACCAATGTGCGCGCCGGCGGTGTGAGCCCGCTCTCGGGCATGATGCACTCGGCCTTTCTGCTGCTCTTCATCCTGATCGCCGCGCCCTTGGCCAGTTTCGTGCCGCTCGCCGCGCTGGCGGGGGTGCTGGTGGTGGTGTCCTGGAATATGGCTGAAAAGGCCGAGTTCATCCGCCTCCTGCGAGACTGGCGCACGGCCGCGGTCCTGGTCGCTACCTTCGGCCTCACGCTGGTCAGGGACCTCACCACCGGCATCGTGGCCGGCTGCGCGCTGGCGGCGCTGTTCGCGGTCTTCAAGCGCGGCGTACCTGAAGAGGGTGACTAGACGCCCGGTCCGAAGAGTCCGCTGTGAGTGGAATGCGGACCTACATATAGCGAGCCGTTGTGGCCAAGCTGGGGGTGCTGAGGTCACCGAAATTTGGCACAGGCCAGCCTATTCATCAGCCTACCTCTGCGGGCCGGTTGCGGACCCGAACTACGAAACTCACCGCGCGGAACCCAATCCTGGCAACACGTAAGCCCCGAAGCCGCAGCGACCACTGAAACTCTCTGTGGAGGAACTGGGTGGCCTCTGCAACTTCTCGACGACGATGCTGCGCAGTTCTTCGAAAGTTGGTTCGCGGGGCAGCATGGCCATCGTTGAGTGGGTGTTGCATGTGTAGAGATCGACGAAGATCGGCGGCGGATCACCTTTGCTGCGGGCAATCTCGTCTACGTTCGCGTCGCTGGTGAGCATGACCGTCAGAGGGCCGCCTGCGGCTTGCTTCGGCTCGATCAGGATAACGTACCGGCGGTGGAAAGCGCCTTGGTTGAAATCGGTCTTGAAGGCGCGCGCCTCTCCGAGAGGTGTGTCAAACCGCCCGAGCGCCTCACCCTGAATCGGCCCGGGTCGTGCTGTGATCGCCTTGGCGGAAGCCTCGATCAGTCGGCGCCAGTCAACGCCTGAAGAACTCGATTCCAACATCGCCAACACGACGAAAGCGAGCGCACTCAACATCCACAAGCTCCCGGAGAGAGAACGGTCCCCCACAACTATAACGGCAAGCGGTGCAGTCCACTACGCTCGGCTTCTAGTCGCTTCGTCGGAACGTCAGAGATGGGGGTCGGAAGCCACCCTCGGCGCTGGGTCGGAAAGCGGCGTTGCGGCCGGAACTCCCGCAAGCGGACCTAGCGAAGGTCTCCTGAGGGTGGAAAGAAGACCTTCGCCATGCATCAATTGGGCATGGTCTTCTTCGTCATAGAACCTGAGGTCGCCGGGGGCCTCGGCCCAAACTCTTCGATCAGCCGCGCTCCAGATGGATCGCTCGCGGTCGCGCACCTTCACTATGAGTTCGACGGCTGGTTGGGCGACGGCCTATTGGAGAGCACGCCGTGCTTCATCATCACCAGCAGGATCGCAGACGAGATCACCGCGCGCTGTCTATCCGGGGTCAGCTTCGACGCCGCCGAGATAACGACCAGCGCGCGGTTCCGAGAGTTGCGTGCGGCGTCGTCTCTGCCCCTCTTCGTGTGGCTGAAGGTGGCGGGCGAGCCGAACGGCAGCGATTTCTGGTTGGCCGCCGATAAAAGACTGGTCGTCTCAGATCGCGCGCTCGAACTGCTGCGTTCCGCACCGATCTCTCACGCTATCGTCGAGCCGTTCGAGTGACGCCCTCGGCCTATTGCGTAAGGTCCGCAACGGGTCGCGAGGCGTCATTGGCGCCTGGCCGGCAAGCGGACCTTGAGCCTGCCGGCCGCGGAGCGGAGGTTGCGAACGTCGGCGAGGGGGGGGGGTCTGCCGCTCCTAGACCCTCGGGCTTTTCGCGCCGCCCCGTCGCGCGGCTGGCGCAAATCGGCCCAGGCAAGCGCACACCAGCGCTCGCGCTGCATGACCCTGGAATCCGTCGCGCTGCTGAGCGAAGATCCCACCGTCAGCTTGCCGATACTGGCGAGCTGACCGGCCCGGCCCTGCGGGAGATCACGATGGCCAAGCCGTCGAGTTACACCACGGGTTGGACACGATCCCCGTGCGAGGCGGCGAAGGCCCCTCCGTCGAGGTGACCCGGCATGGCGGCCCGGTCACAGGATCATCGTCGCGGGTTCCCTAAGTCCCCATCCATAGCTGGAACCAAGGTCTTCCCGCCTCGTTTGTCGCAGAATGGACAGCCGGCGGGCCTGCGGCCCATCGCCGAGAAAGGTGACGCGATGAAGATTCTTACCACTGCGCTCGGACTGAGTTCGTTTCTCGCCATTGTTGGCGGAAGCTCAATGATGCCGGCGGTGGCGAGCGCCGATTCGGTCGAACGGGCCTATGTCGCCTGCAATCAGTACGGCGACTGCTGGCGGGTGCACCAGAGGTATGCTTACGGGCCCGACGCGCCGATCACCTATTACAATTCCGATTGGTATGACGCCCACCAAAGGGACGAGCATGTGCACTGGCTCCGCGACCCGGAAAATGACCGTGGTTATTACGAGCGGGATGGGCGTTGGCACGCGGATCCGGGCGCGCGCGCCTTGGCGGGCGGAGCGACGGGCGCCGGTATCGGCGCGGCGATAGGCTGTATTGTGACGCTTCCGATTGGGTGCGCCCCTGGCGCGGCGGTCGGCGCCGCCGTGGGTGG
>JAQGIJ010000659.1 GCA_028291285.1 Phenylobacterium sp.
TGCCGTACGTCTACCTGGGCTACTGGGTGCGGGGCTCGGAGAAGATGGACTACAAGGTCCGCTTCTCGCCGATCGAGCTCCTCAAGCCGGAAGGCTGGACCCTGCTCTCCGGCCGCGACCTCAGGACGGAGCCGGACCGCCGCTGAGGCGGGGCGACAGGGTCTGGGTCGTCGGCCGCCGTTCGTCGCCTCGTGGCTCGCTAGTACCGCGCCCTCAGCGTGACGCCGAATGTTCGCGGATCGCTCGGCGTGCCGATCACCAGTCCCGAGCTGCCGGTCTGCACCGTCACGTTCTGCAGGTAGTTCTGGTCGAACAGATTGCGCACCCAGACGGCCGCCTCCCAGCCGCCATTGGAGCGGAAGCCGAGGGCGGCGTTCACCAGCCGGTAGCCCTCGATGAGGGTGTAGCGGCTGTCGGGGGAGTCGCCGAAGACGTGGGTGCGGGCGACGAAATCCGCGTGCAGGTAGCCCTGGCCCGCGAGGCGTCGCAGCGTGAGGTCCCGCCGGTACTCGCCGCCGACGGACCAGGCGAATTTCGGAAGCGTCGGGAGCGGCTGGCCGCTCAGGTCGCAGACCGTCGTGGCGGCGCCGGTCAGCTCCAGCGGACAAGGCCCGTTCTTGTAGGAGACGGCCCTGCCGTCAGTCCGGGCTAAGGCGAAGCGGCCGGACAGGTGCTGGTTGATCACGAAGTCGCCGTCCACCTCCAGCCCCAGGACCCGCACCTTGTCGATGTTCGCGAGGTAGCCGCGCAGCGCGCCGGCCGCGGTGTCCACTACGTTGGCCTGGAAATCGCGGACGGTGGTCTCGTAGACGTCCGCGTTGAGCCTCAGCCGGCCGGCGAACAGCGTCGACTTCACCCCCAGCTCGTAGCTGGTGTTGCGTTCCGGCCGCACCACGGCCGTCGCCAGGGCAGGGTTGTTGGCGGCGTCGAGCGGCAGGCCTGACATGTTGATGCCGCCCGACTTGCTGGCCTTGGCGTAGCTCGCATAGGCCATGACCCGCTTGGCGAGATCGTAGGCGGCCACCACCCGGCCCGAGAGGCTGCCGTCGCGGGTCGAGGCGCTGTAGGCCTGCGGACGCAGGATCGAAAGCTTGCTGGTGAGCAGCGCGCCGGTCGCCGGCGCCCCGCCGGACACCGTCATGGCGTACTGGCCGTTCTTGTCTTCCCAGGTGTAGCGGAGCCCGCCCGTCAGGTTGAACCGGTCGGTGAGCCGCCAGGTGACCTCGCCGAACACCGCGTAAGAGTTGCTGCGGAAGCGCGTCTGGCCATCGCTGGCGTAGCCGTCCAGCAGGTTGGCTGGGAAGGCCGGCGGCGGCCCGAGCAGCCAGTAGGTGGCGAGCGGCCCAAAGCCGCTGATCGGCCTGCCCTTGATGGTCTGCGTGAAGGCGTAGAGCCCGGCCACATATTCCAGGGTGCGGCGGCCGTTGGAGGCGATCCGCAGCTCCTGGCTGTACTGGTCCTGATGCGTGGGGATGTGCTGGACGAGCTGGATCGGCAGGCCCGTGTAGTCGCGGTCGTTGGCCACGTCCCAGTTCCACCAGCGCCAGGCGCTCACCGCGGTCACGGTGGCGTGGCCGAGGTCCCAGTCGACGATGGCCGCGAGGCCGCCCTCGTCTGTGGTCACCTTCAGCGGCGCGTCGATGTCGGTCAGGCGGTCGTACGGATTGAGGCTCGGGGGCCTGTAGTTCTGTCCCGCCGCCAGCGCCGGATATTGCCGCGCGGCCGGCTTCAGCGTCGTCCCGACCCGGACGAACACCTGGGTGCAGCAGTTGGTGTCGATGGAGCTTTCGTCCACCGACAGCCGCACGCGCAGGTTCGGCGTGGCCTGGATCAACAGCTGCGCATGGACGGCGATATTGTTGATGTTGTCGTGGTTCGCGCCGGTGGCCACGTTGTGGATCACGCCGTCGCGACGGGTGGCGACCACCGACAGGCGACCGGCCACCACCTGGCCGAAGATCGGGCCGGTGACCGAGGCCTTGCCCTGGCGGTAGCCGTAGTTCCCAAGCGTGAGCTCGCCCTCCGCCGCGCGCTGGAAGCTCGGGGCCTTGGTGGTGATGCTGACCGCGCCGGCGGTGGTGTTCTTGCCGAACAGCGTGCCCTGCGGCCCGCGCAGCACCTCGACGCGCTCGACGTACAGGAAGTCGAACGCCGCCGTGGCCGGCCGCGCATGGTAGACCTGGTCCACGTAGAACCCGACGGACGGCTCCAGGCCATCGTTGGACTGGGTGATGGGGACGAGCCCGCGGATGGTCAGCGAGGTGTTGCGCGGATTGGGCGAGGAATAGTTGGCGCTGGGGATCAGCTGGGTGATCTGCGCCATGTTGTTCGTGCCCGTCACCTGCAGCGCCGCCGCGCCGACGACGGAGAGCGCGCCAGGCACGGACTGGGCGTCTTCCGGGCGCAGCCGGGCGGTGACGACGACGGTCTCGACGCTCACGCCCGCCTCGGCGTCGGCGCGCGCCGGCGAGGTTGCGGCGAACGCGGCGGCTCCGCTCACGGCGGCCAGCGCCTGTCCCATGCATTTCGACATGCGGGCCTCCCCAGGTTGGTAGTCGAACCAGATGACGGCGCCAAGCTCGCGCGGCGGGGGCTGTGAATGACGGGGAGCGTCGCGGCGGCGAGGTGGCGTCGGCGGCCCCGGCCGCCTAGATAGGGGCGGTGATCGTCGGCATCGGAACAGGCGCATGGCGCAACAGCTTCGGCTGAGGCTTCAACGCCCCGTCAGCCACAGCCGCGCGGAGTTCGTCGCCGGCGCTTCGAACGCCCAGGCGCTCG
>JAQGIJ010000542.1 GCA_028291285.1 Phenylobacterium sp.
GCGACATTGCCCTCGTGCCAGTCGCCTTCGAAGAAGGTCCAGGTGCCGGAGACCGGCCGCAGCGTGGAGACGACGGGGCCCATGGCGGCTACAGCCTGAGGACGGCGCGGACCCCCTCGGGCCAGTCCGCGATCGCCGCGCCGTGGGTGGCGAAGAGGGCGACCGCCAGCCGGTCCATGCCGAAGGCCACGCAGCCGGTGTGGGCGAGCGCGCCGTCGGCCGTGGTCAGGTCCCAGGTCTGGCCGAAATGCTCGCGGTGGTAGTTGAAGCTCATGCAGGCCGTGGGCTCCTCCTCGGAGCGGACCGGGATCAGCAGCTCGAACTTGAGCTCCTGCTGCACCTGGCTGATGGCTACGATCTGCCCGCCGCGGCCGAAGAAGGGGTCGCTGGCGAGGTCGATGCGATAGGGCAGGCCGAGGTCGTCGGCGAGGCCCTTCGCCTCCTCGATCCAGCCGCCGCGGAAGGCCTGGATCTCGTCCGGCGCGCCGATGCAGACGAACTCGCGCATGCGGAAGGACTGGAAGCGGTCGATGTCGCGGGAGGGCTCGCGCCGGAAGCAGTCGGCGGCGACGTCGAAAATCAGGCCGCCCGCCGGGACCGGGCCGCGCGCGGCGGCGATCGGATAGACCGGATAGCAGGCGGCCGGGCTCAGCACGAGGTCGGCGGCGCCGAGGGATTCGGTCCACGGCTCGCCCTGCTCGAAGCGGTCGACCACGCCGCGGATCTCGCGCTCGGATCCGGACAGGCAGCTCACGCAGCCGAGCAGGTTGGGGAAGCTCTTGAGGTAGCCGTGCTTCTCCAGGTGCTTGCGGCTCATCACCGGGGGAAAGCGCATGACTTCCGCGCCGGCCGGCCGATGCGAGGAGATCAGCGCGGCGAGCGCCTCGACCACGCTTTCGTAGGCGCCGGTGCGGCCGTAGACGCCGTCGATCCCGCTCGGGTGGAACAGGCTTTCGGCCAGGCGGGCGAGCCGGTCGTCGCCGGCCTCGCCAGACGTCTTCACAGTCGCGAGCATCGGAACCTCAGTTGCGGATGGATTGCGGGGTGTCGGCGACCAGGCTCGTCACCGCGAGGTTGGCGAGGATCCGGTCGTTGTTGATCATGATCGGCGCGGCCAGGATGTCGCGCATGTGCCGCCCGAGGCTGACGTCGCTGTCGTTGCGGTAGCCGGTCAGCCCGCAGGCGCGCAGGGCGTGAGTCACGGCCTCCACCGCCAGTTCGGAGGTGTCGACCTTCAGCAGGGTGATGGCGGTCTGGAATTCCAGACCGGTCAAGGCCGCGCGGTCGTGCTGGATCGCTTCGAAGCGCGCGGTCATGGTGGCGAGCAGCGCCCGCAGGGCGCGGAGGGCGGCCATCGCCTTGGTGAGATAGGCGGTCGCCGGCGGCGGCTTGCCGTCGGCGTTGCGGGTGGCCTTGCGGATGTAGCGCCGCGCGCGCTCCACGGCGCTGGCCGCCACGCCCGCCCAGGCCGCCGACCAGAACAGGTGCGCCGAGGGCACCATGGTCTCCGCATGGATGCGCTCGTAGGGGTGCGGCAGGATCTGCGCCGGATCGGCGTCGACCTTGAGCGCGAAGCCCGCGCTGACGGTCCCGCGCATGCCCAGCGTCTCCCAGGTCTGGGTCTGGGTCAGGCGATAGTCGGACTTGTCGAGGACCAGCAGGACCTGGTCGGACGCGGCCGCCTCGGGCGAGCGCCGGGCGGTGGTCACCAGGCCGTCGGCCGCTGCGCCGTAGGAGATGACGCTGGCGTCGCGGTCCAGGCCGATGCGGCCGTCCGCATAGGTGATCGGGGCGGCGCTCGACCGGACGTTGCCGCCGGCCTGGCCCTCGGTGGTCGAGGAGGCCAGCAGCAGCTGTTGCTCCACCAGCCTGGCGATAAAGCCCTCGTGCCAGCTGCTGTCCGGACTGTGGCGGATCAGGCAGGCCGCCTTGACCTGGTGCATGGCGTAGATCATCGCCGTCGAGGCGCAGGCCTGGCCCAGGATGTAGCAGACCTCGACCACGTCGCCGTGGCTGGCAGCCTCGCCGCCACAGGCCTGCGGCGCCAGCACGCCCATCAGGCGCTCGGCCTTGGCCGCGGCGATGGCTTCGGCCGGGAAGCGGCCGTCGCGGTCGACCTCCAGGGCGTAGCGCTCGGCAATGGCCGCCACCCGGCGGGCTCTCGCGCCGAGGTTGTCCTCGGAGGGGTCGGCCTGGGCGGCCGTCAGGGCATGGGCGTTCATCGGTTGGCCTTACGCGTTCTGGTCCCCCGCCGCCGGCCGGCGGACCGGGCAGGGCGGCGATACTGATCGAAAACCTGGGCGGGCCGGCCGACAGCCGTGGCATCAAAGTATAGACGCCACGCCCGATTGAAACTTGCGTCCACAGGGGAGTTACCCCCGAATTCCGGCGACGGCGGCGGACCTGCGTCACATCGCCGAACGCAAAGGAGTGGACGTGATGAGAGGGGGCGATCTGCCTACGAGGGAGGCAAGGATCTTCGGCATTGTCGAGCAGATGCTGACGACGCCGGAGTTCGCGGCCCGGTTGCGATCCGACCAACCCCTGCATGACGCGGGGTTGACGTCGCTGGACATGGTCAACCTGATGCTGGCGGTCGAGGCGGAGTTCGACCTGGAGATCCCGCAGCACCAGATCACGCCCGACAACTTCAGCTCCGTCCAGGCGATCGGGCGGCTCCTCGAGGCGCTCGTGCCGGTCGCCTGAGCGGGCCGCCCGGCGTGTCCCTGGATCGCAGCGCGCAGCGATTGTTGCGGATGCTCGCGGCCACCGGCGCCGAGGCGGGACGCGCGCGCACCGTCGCCGAGCGCCGGCGGATGCTGGAGACCCTCGCCGATCACGCCGAGGAGAGCCCCGCCGAGGCGGTGGAGCGGCGCGATCTGCTGGCGGCGGGCGCTGCGGGGCCCTTGCGCGCGCGGCTCTACACGCCCGGCCCAGACGCCGAGGCGGGCCTTGTCTATTTCCACGGCGGCGGCTGGGTGGCCGGCGGCCTGGGCACCCACGACGGTGTCTGCCGGCGGCTCGCCGCGGCGTCCGGGGCGAAGCTGCTGGCGGTCGACTATCGCCTGGCGCCGGAGCATCCCTTTCCGGCCGCCGTGGAGGATGCGCTCGCCGTCACGGCCTGGGCGGCCGCGCAGGCGCAGGCGCTGGGTTTCGATTCGCAGCGGCTCGGGGTGGGCGGCGACAGCGCCGGCGCGGGCCTCGCCGCCGTGGTCGCGCAAAGTCCCTCGGCGCCGCCGCTGGCGTTGCAGGTGCTGCTGTGCCCGATCCTCGACCTGGCCCGCGAGAGTCCGTCGCGGCGCGAGTTCGCGGAAGGCTACTTCCTCGACGCCGCCACCCTGGCCCAGGACCTCAGCGACTATCGCGGCGGCCATGCCGACCTTCGCGACGTGCGGCTCTCGCCGCTGCTCGCCGAGGATCTCGCCGGCCAGCCGCCAGCCCTGGTCCACGCCGCCGAGTACGACCCGTTCCGCGACGAGGCCGAAGCCTATGCGCGGCGCCTCTCCGAGGCCGGGGTTCCGGTGCGCCTGACCCGCTGGCCCGGGATGATCCATTATTTCTACGC
>JAQGIJ010000561.1 GCA_028291285.1 Phenylobacterium sp.
CACAGGCTTGCCGTGGGCGTGAGTCCCGAGAGCTACAATGTCCACCAACCACCCATCTCCGACATTCCGAACGTCCGCTCCCCCGACGGAGCGTCGAAGGTCCGGTTTCCGGACGGGAGCCAATGACGGTTTTCCACCCTTTGCCGAAATTCGGAACGTCCGCTCCTTGGCTGGTAGGCTCAAGGTCCGCTTTTCGGGGCGCAAGCTGGTGACGGCTTTCGACCCATGTCGGACCTTTGGAGCGTCGTTCTCGGACGGCCAGGCTCGGCTCAGCCCGATGACAAATAGGCGAGGCTCGGATTGCGGCATTGCGGTATCATAGTCCGTGGACGCAGTCCGCTGGAACGAATGCGCGTCGCGCCTTATCGAGATCGGTCTCATGCAGCCGATGCTAGCTCAGGAACGTCCGCTCACCATCCATCTCCGACATTCCGAACGTCTGCTCCGCGGATGGAGCGTCGAAGGTCCGGTTTCCGGATGGGGGCCAATAACGGTTTTCGACCCATTGCTGACCTTGGAAAGGTCCGGCTTCAGGCGATTGCGGAGTCAAGTGCCTCGGCGCTAATCGCCGATTAAAGCTATTGCGTTTAGGCTCGGCCAATGGAGTCTAAAGGCCAGCCCCGCCTTCTGTCGCGCCAATGGGAACGCGACGTTAAAACACGGCGGCCCGTCATTGCAGCCTTGATCGCCGGTATATCCGCGGCTCTGCTAAACGTGGCACGCCATAACCACGGCGCTTTCGGACACTATGTGCGTCTGGGCATTTTTGTAGCGTCAGCCATCATTGGCGCTGCGCTCGTCGTCCTCTTGGTGCGGATCTATCGTACTAGACGCGGTCCGGAGATGAGCCTGGACCAGTACCTTGCGCGGAAACAATCGGCGCAACCGACGTCAGTATCCGCTCGACGTGATCCGACGAGTTAGCCAAGGGCAGCTTTCCACCCATTGCCGAACTCCGGAAGGTCCGCTCGTCGGGTGCGGCCGGGAAGGTCCGGAATGGGGAGAGGCGCGGAAGACCGCTCGCGACCCAGGGCGGACATTTGACCTGCGGTTCGAGTTCTTACGTTCAGCCTGGCCGGCGCGGCTACGCTAGCTCCTCACGCATCAGGCCCGACAGGGCGGCGACCGCCGGTCCGATGAGCAGGCCGCTCGCGGCGACGTAGAGGGCCGCCCGCGGTCCGATGACGCCGCCAAGCACGCCCCCAGCCAATGCGCCGGCGACCGCCATGCCACCGCCCACGGCGTGGAACGTCGCGCCGATCCGCCCCAGCATCGCTTGCGGGAGCACGGTCTGGCGTAGGCTACCCGCCAGCACCGCCGCGGTGACCGCGAGGGCGTCGCCAAACAGCTG
The DNA here is from genome assembly GCA_028291285.1 of Phenylobacterium sp. The sequence continues at coordinate 1,352 of JAQGIJ010000561.1, forward strand.
GGCCGCGCCCAGGAACGCCATCCCGAGCTTCGGATCGGCCGGCGCGGAGGGGATCAGCAGGTTCATGACCGCCGCCGCGCCCGCGGCCGCCACGATGGCCCGGCCGGGACCCAGCCGCCGCGCCAACCACGGCGCGATGACCGCGCCGCCTACGCCGCCTATGCCGCCCGCCGCGATCGTCAGGCCAAGCATGGCGGGCGTCAGGCCCAGCACGCGCACCGCGAAGAGCACGTAGAGCGCTGCGAAAAACGACCCGAACAGCGCGTTCGACCCCGTCATGAACAACAGCGAGGCCACGCTGGGCTCGGTCACGGCGGCTCGCCATCCGTCGCCGATGTCGCGAAGCCAGCTTATCTGCGCAGGGTCCTCCGGTGCCGATTCCGCCTTGCGAATGCCAACAAGGAAGGCCGCCGAGACGAGGTAGGTGGCAGCGTTGATGGCCACGGCGAAGGGGCCGGCGAACCATTGGAAAAGGGCGCCCGCCAGCGCCGGGCCCGCGACCTCCGCCACGGACTCCGTCGCGCTGAGGCTCGAATTCGCGGGGGTGATGTGCTCCTGGGCGACCAGCCCCGGCAGATAGGCGTGGTCCGCGATCTCGAAGAGGATGCTGGCCGCGCCGACGACGCCAGCGGCGAGATAGAGCTGTGGCATCGACATGAGGTGCAGCCAGGCGGCCAGCGGAACGGTCGCCAAGGCGGCCGCGCGCAGCAAGTCCATGTAGATCATCAGACCTCGTCGGCGCGTGCGGTCGACGTAGCCGCCGGCCGCCAGCCCGATCAGCAGTGCTGGTCCGTAGGACAGTGCGGCAAGCAGCCCGACCTGAACGGAGGTGGCGCGCAAGGTGACAACGGCCGCCAACGGCAGGCCGTCGCGGGTGATCCGAGCGCCCAACGCGGAAATGGCCTGGGCCGTCCACAACTTCACAAAGTCGCGGTCGGCCCAGAGCGTGCTGGGTTTTGTCATCAGGGTATTCCAGAAAAGGGAGCGGCCGCTTGGCCGTGCGCTCTCGTTCGCCGCCCAGGCGCGCGCGGTGAGAGGATGAGGTGAGTGCGACGTCGCCGGCCCGCGACGCGATCTCAAGGCTACGCGTGGCCATGAGCGGCTGGAACTGTCAAGCGCTGCTTGCCGACGCCATCCATCCCGCCCAGCCATTCTCGGCCGCTGGTCCCGATGACGGCTGGCTTCGACATCGGCCGCCGCCCACCCGCTGATCGCTCATG
>JAQGIJ010000642.1 GCA_028291285.1 Phenylobacterium sp.
GCGCCGGCGCCGTGGTGATGTGCAGGAAGAAGATCAGGTGCACCAGCATCTGGGCGATGGCCAGGACGACCACCGCCGCCACCAGGCTCGCCGGCGTCAGCAGGTGTGTCGTCGCCATGGCGAAAGAAGCGACGGTCAGGATCACCGCCAGGATGTAGCCGATGGTGTAGATCGGCCAGCGGCCGGCGCCGCCTTGCGGGTCGGTTCCGGGCGTATGCGGCCGCCCCGCCAGGTTCTCGCGATAGTCGGTCATGCGCCTTGGATCCCAAGCAGGTAGACGAAGGTGAAGATGGCGATCCAGACGACGTCGAGGACGTGCCAGAACAGCGAGAAGCAGAACAGTCGGCGCTGAAAGCTCGGGCTGAAGTCCATCTGCAGCAGGTGGATCGCCAGGACCGCGATCCAGACCAGGCCCACGGTGATGTGGGCGCCGTGGGCTCCGACCAGCGTGAAGAAGGCCGAGAGGAAGGCGCTGCGATCTGGTCCGGCCCCCTCGTGCACCATGCGGCTGAACTCGGCGATCTCCAGGCCCAGGAAGCCAGCGCCGAGGAGGAAGACGGTGGCCAGCATGGCCATGACGCCGAGCTTGTTGCGGTTCTCGGCCGCCTGCATGCCGAGGCCACAGACATAGCTGCTGGTTAGCAGGCATCCGGTCTCCAGGGCCACGGTCGGCAGGCTGAAAACCTCGCGGCCGGTCGGCCCGCCGGCGGTCGCGCCGTGCAGGACCGCATAGGTGGCGAACAGGGCCGAGAACAGGATCGCGTCGCTGAGCAGGTAAACGTAGAAGCCGAACCCGGTGACGCTGAAGCGGCTCGCAGGCGTGTAGCGGGGCCGGGCGGCCTCGGAATAGGTCGCGGTCATGGGATCTCCTCAGGCGGCGTTGGCGGAGGCGTCTCGGCGGCGCTCCGTCTCGGCGACGGTCTCGGCGGGGATGCGGAACTCGTCGTGCTCGCGCCAGGACGAGGCGATCAGCACCCCGACGGCGCCGACCAGGCCGACGGCGGCCAGCCACCAGATGTGCCAGACGACGGCGAAGCCTCCCGGCGCAGCGAAGAAGGCCACCAGGAAGCCGGCGGGTGAGTTCTTCGGTAGATGGATGTCGACATAGCGCGGGGACTTCCCGGCGCTGACCTGCGACTTGCTCCGCCAATAGGCGTCGAGGCTCTCCACCTCAGGCTGGACCGCGAAATTGTAGATCGGCGGCGGCGACTGCGTCGACCACTCCAAGGTGCGGCCGTTCCACGGATCGCCCGTCAGGTCGCGACGCGTCTGTGCGCTGCGGATGCTCACCACGAGCTGCAGGATCTGCAGCACGATGCCCGCCAGGATCAGGAACGCGCCGACGCAGGCGACCAGCAGGTACGGCGTCCAGGCGGGATTGTCGTAGTGGTTCATGCGCCGGGTCATGCCCAGGAAACCCAGGACGTAGAGCGGCATGAACGCGAGATAGAAGCCGATGAACCAGCACCAGAAGGCGGCCTTGCCGAGCCTGGGCTCGAGCAGCACGCCGAAGGCCTTGGGGAACCAGTAGTTCATCGCCGCGAAGCAGCCGAACAGCACCCCGCCGATGATCACGTTGTGGAAGTGGGCGATCAGGAACAGGCTGTTGTGCAGCAGAAAGTCGTTCGAGGGGACCGCCATCAGCACCCCGGTCATGCCGCCGATGACGAAGGTGACCATGAAGCCGATGGTCCAGAGCACGGGGACCTCGTAGCGGATCCGGCCGCCGTACATGGTGAACAGCCAGTTGAACACCTTCACCCCCGTGGGGATGGCGATGATCATGGTGGCGATACCGAAGAAGGCGTTGACGTTTGCGCCTGCCCCCATGGTGAAGAAGTGGTGCAGCCACACGACGAAGGCGAGGATGGTGATGACCATCGTCGCGACGACCATGGAGCGGTAGCCGAACAGGGGCTTGCCGGAGAAGGTGGCGATCACCTCGGAGAACACCCCAAAGGACGGCAGGATCAGGATGTAGACCTCCGGGTGGCCCCAGACCCAGATCAGGTTGATGAACATCATGGGGTTGCCCCCAAGATCGTTCGTGAAGAAATGCATGCCGACGTAGCGGTCCAGCATCAGCAGGCCGAGGGTCACCGTCAGGACCGGGAAGGCGGCGATGATCAGCATGTTCGAGGCGAGCGCGGTCCAGGTGAACACCGGCATCATCCCGAGCTCCATGCCCGGCGCGCGCATTTTCAGGATGGTGGTCAAGAGATTGACGCCTGACAGCAGAGTGCCAATGCCTGAGATCTGCAGGGCGACCAGATAGTAGTCGACGCCGACGCCCGGGCTGTAGGCCAGTTCCGACAAGGGCGGGTACGCCAGCCAGCCGGTGCGGGCGAACTCGCCGATCCCCAGCGCCAGGTTCGGCAGCAGCGCGCCTGCGGCGGTCAGCCAGAAGCTGATCGAGTTGAGCACCGGGAAAGCCACGTCGCGGGCCCCGATCTGCAGCGGCACGACGAAGTTCATCAGCCCCACCACGAAGGGCATGGCGACGAAGAAGATCATGATGGTGCCGTGGGCGGAGAACACTTGGTCGTAGTGCTCAGGCGGCAGGTAGCCGAGGTGGCCGCCGCCGGCGAGCGCCAGCTGGGTGCGCATCATGATGGCGTCGGAAAAGCCGCGCAGCAGCATCACGAGCGCGAGCAGGATGTACATGATCCCGATGCGCTTGTGATCGACGGTGGTGATCCACTCCTCCCACAGCCAACGCCAGCGCTTGAGGTAGGTGATCAGGCCGAGCACGCCCAGGCCGGCGACCACGATCCCGGCGCAGGCGCCCATGACGATGGGCTGGTCGAGCGGAATGGCCGCGAGCGTGAGCTTACCGAACATGGGTCTGATCCCCGGTTGCATCCGGCGACGCGGCGGTCGCGGAAAGGGTCATGGTGCGGGCCGTCGCGGCGCGGGCCTGGGGCGATGGCGCAGCGGTCGCCGCTGCGAGCGCGTGATCGAAGAGACCTGGCGCGACCTGGCCGAAGTAGCGGGGTTTCGAGGCGGCCTGCTCGGCCGCGAGACGGTCATAGCCGCCGACGTCGAGCCGACCGCCTGCCGCCCTGGTCTGGGCGATCCACTGGGCGAAGCCGGCGTCGTCGCGCGCGGACACGGTGAAGGCCATGTCAGAGAAGCCGTCGCCGCTGAACTGGGCGGAGAGACCGCGGTATCGGCCCGGCTTGTCGGCCTGCAGCGACAGCCGCGTCCGCATTCCCGGCATGGTGTAGATTTGGCCGCCGAGCTGCGGCGCCAGGAAGGAATTCATCACCGTCGCGGAGGTCAGGCGGAGATCAACCGGCGTGCCGACCGGAACCGCCAGCTCGTTGATGCTGGCCACGCCATAGTCGGGGTAGATGAACAGCCACTTCCAATCCAGCGAGACCACCTGGACCTCGACCGGCTTCTTCCGGCTGGGCAGCGACTTGTAGGGATCGAGGTCATGCGATCCGCTCCAGGCGAGCGTCGCCAGGAACAGGATCAACAGCAGCGGGATGATCCAGACCGTAAATTCGATCCGCCCCGAATAATTCCACGTCGGCAAATAGGCCGCCCGGCGGTTGGACGCACGGAACCACCAGGCGAACGCCAGGATCAAGGCGATCACCGGGACCACGACCAGCATCATCGCCGCGAAGGTCTCGAAGAGGATCTGATTCTCCTGCGAGCCGACCGGCCCCACCGGCGCGAGGACCCCCTCGCTGCACCCGGCGAGCAGGACCGCAACCGTGACAGAGAGCAGGCGCGCCGAACGCGGCGCGCGTCCGGCCAGGGCTGACGTCGTCGGGCGAGACAGCATGCGCAAGGACCCATCGGGAGAGCGAACAGGCCCGGACGTCCGCGCCTGGAGCCGTCCGCGGCAGAGCGCCGGCCCGACTTCATGCTGTCGACGCCGTTCTAGTCGGCCAATCGCCCGATTGAGTGATTTTAGTGAAAGTAAGGAGTGGGTTGTTCCGATTTGTTCGTATTTACCGGACCTTCCGTGTAAATAAATGCCGAAACTTGTATGTTATTGTCTTCCGCGATTTCGGATATTCCCGATATATTCTCGGGCTGTGCAATCGGTTGTCGCTCGGAAGGTTGCGACTTTCCAAATTTGGGGCGCGCCGTCCAAGAATTCGCAGCGTCGGTGTCGTAAGTCATGACACGTCCGACGGACCTTCCTTCCTCCCCAGGGGCGTCGGCGAGTTCCTCCCGAGCATCTACTCGAGGCTGACGGCCCTGCGGCCGTCAGCTTTTTTTTGCGCCTGGGAAGAGCGTGGCGGGCTGCAGCCACGGTCGCACCCGCACTGCAACGTAGCTCGACAGGCCGGGCGCTCGTCCCGCGAGGCTCGGCTGCTTCAAGTCAGGTCTAGGTCATCCAAGAGCGCGCACTTTCGACGACCTAGGGTCGGAGCGTGATCGACGGACAATCCTCCCCGGGATGGCCGGCGTGCTCCCCGCACCCGGCCAGCGTCCGAATCGATCGCGGCTGGTTCGAGCAGAGCCACAGGGCTGGCGGCGGCAATCCCCCCCGCCGTCGTCAGCCTCTTGTCCTGCCGCCGGCCCTTCGCGCGCCGCAGAGCCCCAAGGCTCGGGCAGGGACCTCATCGGAGACAGTCATGAACATCAAACCGCGACTTGCATCATCGCTCCTCGTACTGGCCGCACTGACGGCTGGAGTCGCAGGCCTGCAGCAAGCGCAGGCGCAACCGGCGGCCGCGGAAGCCCCGGCGCCGGACGCCACCCTGAGCCTGGAGGGCGGCGCCGTCGCTGCGGGCGTCGGTTTTGTCTGGGGCTCGGGCACGCTCGATTTCGGCGGCGCTCCGCACAAGGTGAAGGTGTCGGGGCTGTCGA
>JAQGIJ010000646.1 GCA_028291285.1 Phenylobacterium sp.
ACGGCTTCGGCGGCCCGCGGCGGGGCCTTGCCGTCGGCGGCGCTGTCGAACCGCACCTCCAGGTCGCGGGCGCTCGAGGGCGGATCGAGGATGGCGATGGCGAAGTGGCGCTTGGCGCGGGGCGGGATGCTGGCGTCCATCGGCCGGGCGATCTTCGCGGCCACAGGCTTGCCGGCCCGGTTCAACAGGGTCACGCGGATCGGCGGGGTGTTCACCGCCTCGTCGCGGACGTTGCGGATCGCACCGGTGACCGAGAGCACCGGCCGCCCGGCCAGGAAGGCGGGCTCCACGCGCACCTGCTCCAGAACCAGCCCGCCGCCGTCGACCGCGAGGCCGAGGCCCGCATAGGCCGCCGAGCTCGCCGGCCAGAAGCGAACCACCTGCTCGCGGAAGACGATGACCCCGGCGATCAGGGCGGCGGCCAGAGCCGCGGCGCCGGCCCAGATCATGGCGCTGGAGCGGTTGTCGTGGCCCGCCCGGGCCGCCAGGGCCGCGCGGCGGACCGTCGCCGAGGCGGGCTCCGCCGGCATGACCTCGAGATCGTCTTCGGGCGCGACGGTGTGGGGCGCCTCGGCGAAGCGCTCCGGCTGCGGCGCGAGGGCCGGCGGATCTTCCGCGATCGGACCGTCGGGACCGGCCGTCCAGCGGTGGGCGCAGCTCGAGCATTTGACCCGCCGCCCCTGCGGCGGGATGCGCGTGTCGTCCACGAAATAGCTGGTGGCGCACTCTGGACAGGTCAGTATCATGACAGCCGAATCGGACGCTCCAGCAACCTCCTTCGAGGTCGCCGATTTCGGCCCTCATGTCCAGAAACCCTATCGCCGCTGCGGCGAGCGACCCCGAAGAGGTGGTTCGCTTCGACGACGTCTCGATGCGCTACGGCCGCGGGCCGGAAGTGCTGCGGGACCTTACGTTCAGCCTGCCGCCGGGGTCGTTCCACTTCATCACGGGCCCATCGGGTGCGGGCAAGAGCTCGCTGCTCAAACTGATCTATTTGGCGGCGCGTCCGTCGAAGGGGCTGATCCACCTCTTCGGCCACGACGTGGCGAACGCCACGCCGCGCATGCGGCCGCAGCTGCGCCGGCGGATCGGCGTGGTCTTCCAGGACCTCCTGCTGCTGGAGCATCTGACCGCCTTCGACAACGCCGCCCTGCCCTTGCGCATCTCCGGCGGGCGGGCCGGCGACTACCGCGCCGACGTGGCCGAGCTGCTGAGCTGGGTGGGCCTGGGCGGGCGCATGCATGCCTATCCGGCGACCCTGGCCGGCGGCGAGAAGCAGCGGCTCGCCATCGCCCGCGCGGTGGTCAACCGGCCGCAGATCCTGCTGGCCGACGAGCCCACCAGCAACGTCGACCACGAGATGGCGCTGCGCATCTACCGCCTGTTCGTCGAGCTGAACCGACTGGGCACCAGCGTGCTCATCGCCACCCACGACCAGGACCTGGTGGCGCGCTCCGGGCGGCCGTCTCTGCACCTGGAGGGCGGCCGCATCGCCTGGCGCGCGCCGCAGGGTCCCGCGGCCGCATGAGCGAGAGCTTCGATCTGGCGCGCTGGCGCCCTGCGCCCTTCCTGCCGGAGCGTGAGACCCGCGACGGGGCGCTGGTGTTCGTGGTCGCCGTGCTCTGCTTCCTGGCCTGCGTGACGGGCCTGACCGTGATCGCCGCCGACCGCGCCGCGAGCGGCTGGAGCCGGCAGCTGTCGGCCGAGGCGACGGTCATCGTCCGCCCCCGCCCTGGAGAGACGCCCGACAGCGCCGCCGCCCGCGCCGCCGAGGCGCTCGCCGGCGTGGCGGGCGTGGCGGAGGCCCGGGCGCTGGAGCCGCAGCAGGCCTATGACCTGGTCCGCCCCTGGCTGGGCGACGTGGCCGACGTGGAGGACCTGCCGGTGCCGCGGCTGGTGGCCGTCAGCCTCGACGCGCGCCGCCCCGCCACCGCCCGGACCCTGAGCGCGGCGCTGCGCAGCCAGGGGGTGGACGCCATCGTCGACGACCACGGCCTGTGGGTGAAGGACGTGCGCCGCGCGGCGGGCGTCGCTCGCGGCCTGGGCGCAGTGGTCTTCCTGCTGATCGCCGCCACCGCCGGGGCTGTGGTGACTTTCGCCACGCGCGCCGGCCTGGCCGCGCAGCGCCAGGTGGTGGAGGTGCTGCACCTCGCCGGCGCCGAGGACGCCTTCATCGCCGGCCTCTTCCAGGCGCGCTTCGCCCGTGTGGCCGCGGTCGCGGGCCTGATCGGCGCGGGCGGCGCGGTGCTGGCCGGCGCCGTCCTGCGGCTGCTGGGCGGCAGCCAGGGGATCACGCCGGCGCTGCCGCTCGCCTGGGCCGACCTCCTGGCGGTGATCCCCTGCCCGCTGCTCGCCGCCCTGGTGGCGGCGGCGGCGGCGCGCCTCACCGCCGAGGCGCTGATCCGGGACATGCAATGAAGTCCATCGCAGCCTTCCTGGTGGTGGCGCTGATCTGGGCGGCCGGGCTGGTGGCCTTCGCCGGCCGCGTGCAGCAGTCGACCCCGCCGCCGGATCCCGACCCCGCCGACGGCATCGTCGCGCTCACCGGGGCCAATTCCATCGAGCGGATCTCCGCGGCCATGGACCTGCTGCAGGACAACGTGGGCAAACGGCTGCTGATCTCGGGTGTGAACCGCGACGCGAGCCGCGAGGACATCCGCAACGTCTCCAAGGCGGCGCGGCGGCTCTACGACTGCTGCGTCGACCTGGGCTTCACCGCCGCCGACACCGTGGGCAATGCGCGCGAGACCGCCGACTGGGCGCGGACCATGCGCTACCAGAGCCTGATCATCGTCACCGCCGACTACCACATGCCCCGGGCCATGCTGGAGCTGCGCGCCGTGATGCGCGAGCCGCAGTTCCACCTGCAGGCCTACGCCGTGCCGACCCCGTCGCTGAAGGCGCGCCACTGGTGGCGCTCGCCGCGGAGCGCGCGGTTGATGGTGGTGGAGTATTGCAAGTATCTGGCGATCCTCGGCCGCGAGGCGGTGCTCGGCCTGGGCCCGCGCGAGCCCGCCCAGGGTGCCGCTCAGACCTCCGCTCCGGCAGGCGCGGCGCAACAGAAAGGCTGACCGTGATCGCCGTCCGTTCCGTGCTGTTCGTGGCGCTGTTCTACCTGTGGTCCGCAGGCGTCTGCGTCGGCGCGACGCCGCTGCTGTTCGGACCGCGCTCGGCGATCTTCGCCATGTTCCGCTTCTGGAGCGCGGGCGTGCTGAGGCTGCTCAGGATCTGCGACGTCCGCGTGGAGGTGCGCGGGCGCGAGCACATCCCGACGGGGGCGGCGCTGGTCGCGCCGAAGCACCAGTGCATGCTCGACGTCTTCGTGCAGTTCGGCGTGCTGCCGGCCTCGGCCTTCGTGATGAAGAAGGAGCTGGCGTGGATCCCCTGGTTCGGCTGGTACGCCATGCGGGTGGGCAACATCGTCGTCGATCGCGAGGCCCATTCCGCGGCGCTGCGCAAGGTGGTGCGCGAGGCCAAGCAGCGGTTCGCCGAGAACCGCCAGGTGGTGATCTTCCCCGAAGGCACCCGCACCGATCCCGGGGCGCCCAGCGACTACAAGCCCGGCATCGCCGCCCTGTACCGCGAGATCGAGGTGCCGGTGCATCCGGTGGCCACCAACTCCGGCGTCCACTGGCCGGCGCACGGCTTCCAGCGGACGCCAGGGACCATCGTCTTCGAATACCTCGAGCCGATCCCGCCGGGACTGAAGCGGGCGGAGTTCATGCGGATCCTGAAAGAGCGCATCGAGACCGCGTCGGAGAAGCTGCTGACCGAGTGATCTACCGCCCCAGCGCCCGCTCGCGCGCCTCCACCAGGACCAGGAGGTGCTCCATGGCCCGGTCGCGCACGCCCTCCTCGCACAAGTGCTGAACGAGGTCGCGCAGATAGTCGACGTTGAGCCCGGAGAGCCCCCGGGCGCCGGCGATGAGCTCGGCCTGGCGCTCCAGGCTGAGCGCGCCGGCCCACTGGGCGTGGCGCACGTCGGAGAGGAAGACCAGCGCCTCGACGCGCCGGCCATCGGCCAGCCGCACGGCGCGCCTGGCCTCGATATAGGTCTCGGTGGGCTGCTCGCGCTCCAGCAGATAGGCGTAGACCTGGGGCCACTTCGCCTCCGCCACCCGGAAGGCGGCGCCGCGGACCGCTCCGCCCGGCGCCAGGCCCAGCACCAGTCCCGGCCGCTCGTAGGTGCCGCGGTGGTGGACGGAATAGATGCAGAAGGCGCGCCGGCGGCCATGCAGGGTGGCGCCCGCCCGCTCGACGACGTCGAACCCGGGCCGCCACATCAGCGAGCCGTAGCCGAAGACCCAACGCTCGTCCGCCATCCCGCCCCGCGCTAAAGAAGCCCGATGTCTCTGCACGATCCGGGCTCGGCCCGCAAATTCCGCCGGCTGGGCCTCTACCTCCCGTTCGTCCTGCTGCTCGCCGCGGCGATCGCCTGGACGGGGTTCTGGCTCTGGGCGCGCGGCGAGGCGCGCGCCCGGATGGACGGGGCCGTCGCCGATCTCGCCCGCGCCGGCTACCAGATCAGCTGGAAGGACCGCGCCATCGGCGGCTATCCCTTCCGCATGGACGTGACCCTCACCGAGGCCAACGTCCGCGAGCCCTC
>JAQGIJ010000662.1 GCA_028291285.1 Phenylobacterium sp.
GGAATCCCAAGTGGCGGGCCCACGCCGATTTCGTGCGCGATGTACCCGAGGCCAGCCTGGATGACCTGGAGTGGGCGGACGGCTATGTCTTCGGCTCGCCGACGCGGTTCGGCGGCCCGGCCGCGCAACTCAAGCAGTTCCTCGACACCACCGGCGGTTTGTGGGCGCGCGGCGTCCTGGCGGACAAGCCGGCGGCGGCCTTCACCAGCGCGAGCAACGAACATGGGGGGCAGGAATCCACGCTGCTGGCGCTCTACAACGTCCTCTACCATTGGGGCGCGCTGATCGTGCCGATGGGATACACCAGCCCGCTGGTTAGCGCCGCCGGCGGCAATCCGTACGGCGTCAGCTTCACCGATCCGCGAGACGCGCCGATGGGCGCCGCGCAGCTGGAGGCCGCCCGTTACCTGGGGCGACGCGTCACGCGCTTCGCCCGGGTCATCGCCGCCAACCGCGACGCCTTGGCCGAGCCAGCCGCGCCCAAGCAAGCCGCGGACCAGACCTCATAGGGCCGACGCCTAGGGCGTTCCGATATGGACGCCGCCGATCGGCGCAACGAGGCGAAAGCGCTTCGTTCCGCGAAGCGCCGACCGCTCGTGTGTCGAGCCGGGCGTGATTTTGATCGTGCCGCCCTCGGCCACGGCATGGACCGCGGCGGCGAGGGACGTGAACGGGCGAAAGAAGTCACCCTCGCTCGGAACCGGCGCGCCCGTGAAGCTGTCGGTCTGGCTCCAGGCGAAGTCCACCCAGACCTCGTTGTGGTCGCCGGCCACCTCGGTTCGGCCGTCCGACGTCCGCTTCGGTCGCCAGGTATCGACCATGTCGAGGACGATCTTGCCGGGCTTGAAGGGGTTGGTGATCTCCACGACACCTTCAACGGGACTGTTGAGGACCGTGCCTCGGAGGAAGTGGTCGGTGGCGGTCCCGGCGTCGCCGATTGCGTCTTGAGGATCGTTCGGGCCGTACGTGACTTCGATCACCCTCGCGCCGTGGTCCAGGTCGTCACCGTCATCCTCGTTCCAGATGACGAAGCGGAGCCTGGTCCCATTCTCGGTGGTGTAGACGGCCTCTTCGTTGCTGTGCAGCCCCTGGTCGCTGAGCGCCTGGTTGCGCGTCCAGACATTCTGCTTGAATTGGTCGAAGGACAGTTTGTCATGCAGCCAGGTGTCGAACGCCTCAAGGACCGTGAACTCCCCGTCCCGGAGCAGCGCCAGGTAGAAGCCCGGACGACCCGGCGGCCCACGCTTGTTGACGAACTCGAACTTGCCGAGCCGTTGCGGGTCGACCGCCGGCCCGTACCAGGCCGGCAGGGTCACGCGGTGACCGCAGGCGAAGTCCGGGCCCACGCCGTAGTTGATGACGATCGACTCCTGGGAGAAGGCTGAAAACTGGATCAGGTCGGCGGCGCCGTTGCCATCGCCATTCGCTGTCACGGCCCCGCTGGCCGGGTCGTTTCCGGCGCCGTGACTGGTCGGCATGAAGGAGGTGGTGACCGCGACTCCGAGTTGCTGGTCCTGATCGGTGATGTCGAACCCGAGGATATAGGGATCGATGGCGTAGCCGGCGGGCGTGCCGCCGGCGGATATCAGGTAGCTCGGCGATCCGGCATAGATCTCGTAGTTGTCGGCGTTGCGGCCGGTGAGGTCCACGTCGTCCTGTTGCGTCCGATGAAGGCGCTGAAAGAAGCGGCGGTGAAGATCGTTTACGAACAGGTCGTGGATGAGCGACGGGAGCCGGTAATCGCTGAGCATTTCGGAGGTCACGTCGCCTCCGTCGCTGACGATGCTCCACGGCAGCGGCCGATCACGGCCTTTGTTGACCGCATAGGGGTATTCGAAGGCCCGGGTGGCGCCCGAGAGCATCACCATATGCCCGGTCATCGGGTCGCAGTTGCGCCATCCCTCGGTGAGCCCGACGGTCATCGAACCGTCGGCCGCACGCGCGCTGTTGTTGGGATTGTTTCTGCGCCGGAAGGGGACGAGCCTGCGTCCGTCGCAGCTCGACACGGCCATATGGGCGGAGATGTAGTCCAGGACCATGCGGGACGCTAACCGAACCTCGTGGTCGTAGGCATACGTCACCAGGTTCAGCAGCGCCGTGCGGGTCTCGTGCTGATAGGACTTGGCGTTGTATTCGGAAAAGTCGTCGCGGAGGATGTTCCGCAACAGGGTGAGCAACAGACTGGTGCAGCTGGGGCCACCATCAACACCATTGCGACGGTTGTCATAGGAGAGGCTTTGGTGGCGCTGGTATAGAAGTTGGTTCGCGAGGTACCGAGCGGTGTTGATGGTCATGATGTGGTTCTCGGTCTCGCCGAGGTTCTTATGCGCGCCGTGCGGGCTGACAAATCCTGCCCGGTTCCAGTCGTTGGGCGGGCCTCCGCTGGTGAGGATGTCGTCCTCGTCGATCCGATGGATGGCGCCGCGCGCGAGAAGGGCGCCAATCAGATGTTCCCTCGCGGCGGGCAAATCGTCGAAGTGACGATAGGCCAGGGCCGCCAGGTGCATCTGGGACATGTCATAGTTGCCCTCGAGAAGATGCGCCTTCAAGACCAGGTCCGTGGACCCGACCCCGGGTCCGTAGGTTCCGCACCATCCCGGACTGGCCGCCAAGAGAGCCTGCGACACCATCGCCCGCAGGTTCCCGGCGTTGGCCGTCGGGAAGTAGTCGGGGTAGGCCATGGCGGCGAGGCACTTGAAGAGCGGGACATGTATCGCGGGCGCGGCGTTCCCGTAGAACTTCAATTCAAGCAAATCCCGGCTCGAGAACAGACCTTCTCCCCAGTTGTCCCCAACCTTGCCCGTGTTGTCGTCCACCGGGTAAGGCACGTTTCCGCCGGGCGGGAAGCCCTTGACCTTGGCGGGCGCCCACACGATATTTGGAAATACGCTGACGCCCAGGTGACGGCTGACGCACCCGAAGATGGCGGCGGCGGCGCGCTTGTCGAACAGGCGTTGGGCTTCGCCGATGGGATCGGCGGCGTCATAGGGGTCGGAATGGGCCTGCATCAGGTCGATGTGCGGGGAGACCTCGGTCGCCAGGAGCAGCTTGGACATCAAGGTGCGAACGGATCCTGCCGACGGGAATTGCGTCATCAAGCCTCGCAACTTGATCTCGCCGCCGGGCGGGAGGTCCTCATGCGTGCGGAGCCTCCGAACCAGCCAGGTCAGACCGAAGGCGCGCGAGAAGTCCGCCTCGACCTGGGGTTCGGGGCGAGGGCGCCGATAGTAGGGCCGGATGCTGCCCACGGGCCGCCTACTGCAGGGCGATCAGGATCGGGATCAGTCCGCGACCCCCGGCGAGAGGGCGCAGCGCCTTGCCGACCACAGACCCGAACGCCCGGGTCCCGCCCTCGGCGCGCATGGCGTGACCTGGGATCGAGGAGGTGGTCAACAGGTCGCCAACGGTGATGGGCCCGGACTCGGCTTCGGCCTTGCAGAACACCTTGCCCAGCAGGGCGATAGGGCTGCGATGAGCCTGGTCGGCCTGCTTGTCGAGCACCAGTCCCGGCTTGAAGTCACCGGCGCCGGAGACCACGCCGACGGCGCGTTTGTCGTAGGGGAGGTCGCACGGCCTCAATCGGCCGTCGTCGTCCAGCACCATCAGCGTGCCGGGCTCAGCCACGCAGCTGAGGGCGATGTCGAAGTCCTCGGCGCAATCGGCCGCGTTGGTCAGGGTGATGTCGCCGGTGACGACCACATCGCCTTCGAAGTAGGCGGCGGTTCGATGGCCGGCATGCTTTGCGAAGAGGGCCGGCATGTCGCTGGTCGCATTCATCTGGATGGCGCCGATCGCCGCCGTCGTCGTGGATTGCGTCTCTGCGTGCACACCCTCGTCGGTGGGGTTGATGGCGACGAGCCTGCCGGCGACCTGAACGCTCTGGAAGTCGCAACCCCCTTCAACCCGGATGGGGCCGGAGAAGTACCCCGCCCAGCCGCTCGGCTTGGCGATCCCCCAAATCCCGATCGAGCTGCCGACGCCGGTGACCCCGAAGCCACCTGTCCCGTACACGCCGTGACCCGTGGAGATGTCCCGACTCGCGCCGGAGACGCCCGTCGCGCCGACCCCAGAGACGCCGGAGCCTGCCCCATTGTGCGCGCCCATCACACCGGCCCCGTCGGGCACCTGCGAGAAGCCGAGCACGCCGTTGCCGGCGGGCGCGCTGGTTCCCCGCGGCGTGGTGGAGTCATTGCGACCGTAGACGCCGTTGCGGGCCTCCGAGTTGGTGATCCCCTGCACGCCGTCCCCACCCTTGCCTCCGGCCGGGGCGCTGACCCCCATCACGCCGACGCCGTTGAGGCTGCCCCCGGAAACGCCGATCAGGCCAAGGCCGGCGACCCCGATGCCCGTGGAAACGTGCGCGCCATAGACGCC
>JAQGIJ010000669.1 GCA_028291285.1 Phenylobacterium sp.
GCCGCACGGTGCGCGCCCTGGGCGTTGGCGTTGAGGGGCAGGGTCGCGGTCGCGAGCAGCACGGCCAGCGCCGCGCCGCGCGCCAGCTGGCCCGGGACGTCACCGGCGAGCATCATGGGTGGGATCATTCCTTCGAGCAGCCGCATTGGCCTGCGGGTTCTATCTAACATTACCAGTCCCGCCCAATGTGGCGAGCGTTAGGCGCACCGCGACCTGATCGCTGGGGCCGAGGCGACCGATCACCGTGTCCTGCCGGCGGTAGATCACGTCCACCCGCACGCAGTCGTCGCGGTAGAAGACGCCCATGTCGCGCACCACCCAGGCGTTCTGGGTGAAGTCGCGGTTGCCGTAGAAGGACACGCCCCAGTGCGGGCCAGCGTAAAGCTCGCCGCCGAGGTCCATGTTCTGGACTTTGCCGTTGGTGACGCCGGTGGCGGGCAGGCCGGTGACGTTGGCGTCGTTGTACAGATACCGCACGAAGCCTGAGCCCCACTTGACGCCGAAGTTCGTGCCGGCCTCCAGGCGGTGGGCCTTCAGGTTCTCGGAATCCAGCCGTGCGCGGGCGAAGAAGGACAGCCCCTTGATCGGCTGGGCGTCGGCGGCGACGACCCAGTCGGAGGCCTTGGTGCGCAGCCCCGAGGTGCTGGTGAAGATGTTGTCGTTCTTGCTGCGGAAGCTGCGGCCCAGCAGCAGGCTTGCGCGGCGGCCGTCGTCCCATAGGACCGACCCTCGCCCAGCGACATTCAGTCGCGCCCCGTCCTCGTAGAGGTCGTAGCCGGGGAATTTGTCGGTGCGGAAGAGGTTGGTCTCGTCGAACTCGAACGTGGCGCTGTCCTCGTCCAGGAAGATCGGCTGGCCGGTGGCGTCGTGGCCGACGACGATCTGCCTGGCGTTGGGCGAGACGGCGACCTGCGCCAGCGGCTCCAGCACCACGGTGGCGTCATGCCAGCGCCGGTAGAGCGGATAGGAGACGTCGACGCCGGCGGTCGCCAGCCCCCGACCGATGGTGCGGGAGATCACGCCCGTCCCGGCGTCGTTCGGCACGTCGCTCAGGTTGTAGGCGTCGGCTCGGACGCTGATGAAGGGATCGAGCCTGAGGCCGCTGTCCGAGATGAAGCTGCGGCGCCAGTCCGCCCCGGTCGTGACGCGGCGGCTGTCGATGCCGGGCACGGCCGGGTTGTCCGGGGCTTGGTCGCGGGTTAGCGCCACGGCGCTGCCGGTCAGGCGCAGCCGGCCGCCGAACACCGAGCCGTTTGGGTCGTAGTGTTCGTCGATCAGGGGCGCGATTATCGGGAAGGCGCGGTTGTTCTCCAGCACGGCGGGGTTGGTCGGGTCCGCGCGCAGGCCCTGGATGCTCATCGCGGCGACCGAGAAGTAGGACTGCGCGTCCTGCCGGATGGCATAGAGCTGGGAGATCAGCCGCCGGTCGTCGGCGACGTAGGGGCCGCGGCTCTCGAACACCCGGCCGATGTCGTACTTGTCGAAGATGAGCCGGTCGGAGGCGCGCTCGGCGGTGAAGCCGAGCAGCCAGTCCTGCGTCACCTGGAAGGCGCCCCGACCGAGGATGTAGCTGCGGCTGGTGTCGGCGCCGAACTTGTTGCCGTTGCCGTCGATGTCCCGCTCGTGGGTGTAGCCGAAGCGCAGGTCGATGTCGCCGGAGTAGAAGCGCTCGCGGAGCTGCGCGTTGAGGAACGGGTTCACCTTGGTGTTGATCTGCGGACTGAGGACGATATCCGCATAAGGCGAGACGGCCCAAAGGTAGGGCTGTTCGTAGGAAAAGCCGCGCCGCGAGGAATAGCCGACGACTGGCGTCAGCAGGCCCGACGCCCGTTCCGCCGAGGGGTCGGCGTGCCAGAACACCGGCAGGTAGAGGACCGGCACGCCCTTCACGTGAATCCGGGCGTTGCGGTAGAAGATGATCCGGCGCTTCTTGTCCTGCACGATCCGATCGGCGCTGATCGACCAGCTCGGGCGCGTGGACCTCCCGTTGGCGGCGCAGATGGCGCAGGGCGTGTAGATCGCCCGGTTCAGCTCCTGGATGTTCTGCGAGCGGCGCACGGCGGTGGCCGCGGCCAGCTTGCCGTTATGCGGCAGGCGCGCGGCGAATCCCCGGGAGACGCCGGCGCCCATCTTGTCGTCGAGCGTCATCTCGTCGGCGAATTCCACCGTGTTGTCGGCGTTGATCGCCTGGACGTGGCCGAAGGCGCGGATCACGCCCTGCTGGCCGTCGGCGCCCTCGTCATAGACCACGCGGTCGGCGCGCAGAGTGCGGCCCTGATAGCGGATCTCGACTGAGCCCTCCGCCGTCGTGACCTTGGCCTTGTCGTCGCGCGTGAGGCGGTCGGCCTCCATGTAGAGCTCGTCGGGCGCCAGGCCGTCGGGGGCAGCCGGGGCCTGGGCAGCCGGCGCGGCGTGGCGCACGGGCGGTCTCTGAGCGTGGGCGGCATGATGCGACAGGAAGGCGACGGCGGCGCCAGCCAGCATGGCGCGTTTGGCTGCGGAAGGCGTGCGCCGACCCGGACTCATCGAACTCAAGATCCCCTCTCGCGGCCGCGCCCGCGGCCGAGCCAAGGCCCGGCTGCCGATCCATAGCCGCGCCGGCCAACGATTCAACCGTCTTCGGTGTAGCAGAGCAGAGTCAAACCCGACAGCAGCGCCACCACCGGCGGCGCCCAGGCGGCGGCGTACAGTGGGATGATGTCGCCCTTGGCCAGGGCGCCGGCGAACTGGTTGAAGAAGAACACCACGAAGCCCA
>JAQGIJ010000034.1 GCA_028291285.1 Phenylobacterium sp.
GGCGCGCGGCTGCTCTCCGAGCTGGTCCCGGAAGCCGTGAAGCTGCTGCCCGAAGCGCTTCGCCAACGCCTCACCATCGCCCAGCAGACCCGCCCGGAATCCATGAACTTCGCCCGCCGCGCCTATCGCGACGCGGTGGTGGAGGCCGAGATCGCCCCCTTCTTCCGCGACATCGCCACCCGCCTGCGCGACGCCCACCTGGTGATCGGCCGCTCGGGCGCCGGCACGGTCTGCGAGTTCGCCGTGGCCGGCAAGCCGTCGATCCTGGTGCCCCTGGCCATCGCGCTCGACGACGACCAGGGCCAGAACGCCCGCCTGCTGGCCGACGCCGGCGGAGCGGAGGTGGCGCGCGAGAGCCAGCTCACCGTCGACAGCCTGGCGAGCGCGCTGGAAAAACTGCTGAACAATCCCGCGCGGCTCGCCCGCATGGCCGCCGCCGCGCGCGCCGTCGCCATGCCCGACGCCGCCGAGCGCCTCGCCGACGTGGTGGAGGAGACCGCGCGGCAGGGGTGAGGCTTGTTCCGCGCGCTACGGCGCGCAGCCCACCATTTCAGCGCCGACGGCGCGGTCGCTCAGGCTGTCGCTCTCGAGCAGACCCGCGATGACGCCCGAGCGATCGTCGGGGGAGCGGTTCTGGGAGAGCTTGCGCGTCACCTGCACGTCGCGGACGTCCAGCTCCAGGCCGATGACGCCGGCCATCTGCCGCTCAAGGAAGTCCTCCGGCGCGTCGGCCAAGCTCCAGGGCTCTGGTCGTGCCTGCTCGAAGCGTTCGGTCAGCGCGGCCAGGTGTCCGGCGATCCAGGCGGCGTCGCGACGCCAGCTCAGCGTCCCGCTCACATGCACGGCTTCATAGTTCCACGTGGGCACAACCTTGCCGTGCTCGCGCTTGGACGGATACCAGCTCGGCGAGACATAGGCGTTCGCGCCCTGGAAGATCACGAGCGCTTCGCCGTCCCCGGAGCTCTCCGGATGCGGATTTGCCCTGGCCACGTGTGCGGCGAGCACGCGCCGGGCCGGATCGAAGATCACCGGCAGGTGCGTGCCGAAGAAGCCGGCGGAATCGCGTGTCACCAGGCATCCGAGACGGACGTTGCGGAGCACCGACTCGATCTCGTCCCCGTCAGTGACGGCGAACAACTCCGGCATGTACATGGACCGAGCTCCTCGGTGTGGGGCTTGGACGGCGCGTGCGGCGATGCGTGAGTTTTCGAGCCCTCCCCGAGATGCTAGCACGCCTCCCATGAATCAACGCCCCGTGCCCTTCGACATCGGCCCCGTGCACTTCATCGGCATCGGCGGCATCGGCATGAGCGGCATCGCCGAGATCATGCTGCGCATCGGCTACCAGGTGCAGGGCTCGGACGCCAAGGCCAGCGCCAACACCGAACGGCTGGAGAAGCTGGGCGCGAGGATCTTCGTGGGCCACGACCCGGCGCACGTCGAGGGCGCCTACGCCGTGGTCTATTCCACCGCGGTGAAGGCCGACAATCCGGAGATGGTCGCCGCGCGCGACCGGCGCCTGCCGCTGGTGCGCCGCGCCGAGATGCTGGCCGAGCTGATGAGATTGCAGTTCTCGGTGGCGGTGGGCGGCACGCACGGCAAGACCACCACCACCTCGATGATCGCCTGCCTGCTCGATGCCGGGGGCCTGGATCCCACGGTGGTCAACGGCGGCATCATCAACGCCTATGGCACCAATGCGAACGTCGGCGCCGGCGACTGGATCGTGGTGGAGGCCGACGAGAGCGACGGCACCTTCCTGAAGCTGCGCTCGACGGTGGCGGTGGTCACCAACATCGACCCCGAGCACCTCGACCACTACGGCGACTTCGAAGCGGTGAAGCGCGCCTTCCGCGACTTCGTCGAGAACATCCCCTTCTACGGCTTCGCCGCGGTCTGCACCGACCACCCCGAGGTCCAGACCATGGCCGCGCAGGTCGAGAACCGCCGGCTGGTTACCTATGGCGTCAACCCCCAGGCCGAGGTCCGTGCCGAGAAGGTCGCCATGGGCCCGGACGGCGCCCGCTTCGACGTGGTTATCGACCCGCTGGAGGGCGAGACCATCCGCTACGCGGACCTGCACCTGCCGATGGCCGGCGACCACAATGTGCTGAACAGCCTGGCGGCCATCGCCGTGGCGCGCGAGCTCGGCGTCTCGGCGGAGGATCTGCGGCAGGGCCTGGCCGGCTTCGGTGGCGTGCGCCGGCGGTTCACCACCACCGGCGTCGCCAACGGCGTCCGCGTCATCGACGACTACGGCCACCACCCGGTGGAGATCGCCTCGGTGCTGAAGGCGGCCCGGGCGGTGAGCGCGGGCCGCGTCATCGCCGTGGTCCAGCCGCACCGCTACTCGCGCCTGCACGCCCTGTTCGACGAGTTCTGCCACTGCTTCAACGACGCCGACACCGTGATCGTCGCCGACGTCTATCCGGCCGGCGAAGCGCCCATCCCCGGCGTCGACCGCAACGGGCTGGTGGAGGGGCTGCGCCGCTACGGCCACCGGCGAGTGCTCTCGCTCGACAGCCCGCAGGAGCTGGCCGGGATGGTGAGCCGCGAGGCGCGCGCCGGCGACGTGGTGGTGCTGCTGGGCGCCGGCGACATCACCAGCTGGTCCTACGCCCTGCCGGACGAGCTGCAGGCGCTGGGGCAGGCGGCGGAATGAGCTGGCGCGACCGGCTGCCCACGGTCCGCGGCCGCCTCTCGAAGGACGAGCCGCTCGGCCCGTTCACCTGGTTCCGCGTCGGCGGCCCCGCCGAGGTGCTCTTCCTGCCGCAGGACGAGGACGACCTGGCGGCCTTCCTCCGGGCCCTCGATCCGGCCGTGCCGGTGACCCCGCTGGGCGTCGGCTCCAACACCCTGGTGCGCGACGGCGGCGTCGAGGGCGTGGTGGTGCGCCTGGGCAAGGGCTTCTCCGCCGTCGAGTCGCGGGGCGGCGGCCGGATCTATGCCGGCGCGGCCGTGCTCGACGCGGTGCTGGCGCGCGAGGCGGCGAAGGCCGGCGTCGCGGGCCTGGAGTTCTACCGCGGCGTGCCGGGCGCGATCGGTGGTGCGCTGGTGATGAACGCCGGCTGCTAC
Organism: Phenylobacterium sp.; assembly: GCA_028291285.1. Next base: position 3,076 of record JAQGIJ010000034.1, read on the forward strand.
GGCGCGGAGACCAAGGACGTGCTGGTCGAGGCCGACGCCCTGACCCGCTGCGGCGAGCGGATCACCCTCTCCAATGCCGAGCTGGGCTACAGCTACCGCAGGTCCGCCCGCGCCGCCTCCGAGCCGCTGATCTTCCTGGGCGGCCTGTTCCAGGGGGCGCCGGACGCGCCCGCGGCGATCGCCGCGCGCATGGCCGAGATCACCGAGCGCCGCGAGACCAGCCAGCCGATCCGC
>JAQGIJ010000058.1 GCA_028291285.1 Phenylobacterium sp.
GGCCGTTCACCACCCAGCCGTCGCCCTGCCTCACCGCGCGTGTGCGGACACCGGCCAGGTCCGAGCCCGCGCCGGGCTCGGAGAACAGCTGGCACCAGGAGACCTCGCCCGCCACGGTCGGCGCCATAAAGCGCTCGAACTGCTCGGGCGTGCCGTGCTTGCGGATCACCGCCATGGCCATCGACAGCCCGATCGACTGGCCGATGTAGAACGGCGTGTGATAGCGCGACTGCTCGGCGGCGAAGATCTGGGCGTAGGGGGCGGGCAGGCCGCGGCCGCCGACGTTCACCGGCGCGGAAACGGCGCCATAGCCGGCCCCAGCCTTCTTCTGCTGCCAGGCGCGGGCGCGCTCGACGAGCTCATCCTCATCCCACGCCACCGGCGGCGGCTCGCGGTACTCCGCTGCGTTCTCCGTCAGCCAGGCGCGCACCTCCGCGCGGAAGGCGGCCTCCTCAGGCGTGTCGAGCGCCACCGTGTTTTGCGTCTCGGCCGCACCGTCCGCCAAGCGAACCTCCTCAGGAAAAGCCGGGCCGCAACCTAGCCTTGGCGGCGCGCCCGACAACAGCGAAAAGCGCCCTGCGTCCTAGCGGAAGGCGCCGCTGCGTCACTGCGCCCCGGCGTCTTCCTTCATCTCGGCCTCGCGGTTCACATGGTGCAGGTAGGAGAGCAGGCCCACCGGGATCCGGCTGCCGCCGGTCACCTGGACGACGGTGCCGCTGACCCAACTGGACTCGTCGGAGACGAAATAGACCGCCAGCGGCCCGACGTCCTCGACGCGGCCCAGCCGGCGCAGCGGTACGGTCTCGATCTGGCGGCGGCGGCGGGATTCGCTGCTCATCGACCCGGCCCGTTCGACCGGGATCACCCCCGGCGCGATGGCGTTCACCCGGATGCCCAGGTGCCCCCACTCCACCGCCGCCGTGGCGGTGAGGCTCTCGACCCCGGCCTTGGCCGCGCCGTAGCTGCCGGTGCGCGGGCAGGGCTGCGAGCCGCTGCGCGAGGAGATGTTCACGATCGCCCCGCCGCGGGTCATGGTCTTGGCCGCCGCCTGCATCGCGAAGAAGGTCCACTTCAGGTTCAGGTCGACCACCGCGTCCCACTTCTTCTCGTCGAGGGTGAAGAGCGGGCCCACGTCCTCGGCATTGGCGGAACCGGCGTTGTTCACCCAGCCGTCGATGTAGCCGAAGCGGTCCAGCGTCGTCTGAACGATGCGGTTGATGTCGTCCATCTTGGTGATGTCCGAGGGGATCGGCACGGCCGTGCGGCCCAGGGCCTCGATCTCGCGGGCCGTGGAGAGCAGCGGCTCCTCGGCCCGGCCGGTGAGGATCACGTTGGCGCCGGCCTGGGCCATCGCCAGGCTGATGCCGCGCCCGATGCCGCGGCCGCCGCCGGTGACGACGACGCTGCGGCCTTCCAGCGAGAACATGGGCAGGTGGGGCGTCTTGGGGTCGGGCATGTTTCGCTCCGCTGAAGGCGATGGATCAGGTCAGGCGTTGATCAGGTCTGGGGCCTTGGCGGGAGCCTTGGCCTTGGCGATCGGCCAGCGGGCGTCGGCGAACGCGAGCGCCGAGGCGTTGGCGCCGCCGGTCTCCGTCTGCAGCGCCCGCAGGCGATAGGTCCACAGATGCAGCAGGTGCTCGTTGGTCACGCCCATGCCGCCGTTGAACTGGTGCAGGTCGAAGGCGAACTTGTGCACGTGCATCTGGGCGTAGGTGGCGGCGTGCAGCGCGTCGTTGGGATCGCAGCTCCAGGCCGCCTTCAACGCCAGATAGCGCATGGCGAGCGCGATCTGGTGGCACTGGGCGAGCCGGTGCTGGATCGCCTGCAGCATGCCGATCGGCTTGCCGAAGACGTGCCGCTGCTTGACGTAGTCGACGGTGAAGGCCGTGGCGGTGGCGGCCGCGGCGGCCATCTCCAGCGCGAGGCCCACCCGCCGCCACTGGGTGAGCAGGGCGGCGGAGCCGGCGCCCAGCCGGCGGCCCCTGGAGAGCTGCGGCGGGGTGCGGAACCGGCCGTAGGGATAGGCCAGGATGGTGGTCGCCGGCTCCACGTCGTCGGGGGAGACCTCCAGCACCACGGCCTCGTCGCCATCGCGGGCGATGGCGTGGGGGGCGATCGGCAGCAGCCGCTGGGCGTCCGTCAGCTTGTCGGAAAGCAGTGCGATCGGGCCGCGGATCGGCTGGTCGGGCGAGACCAGCGGCGCCACCAGGGCCGAGGCGGTCAGCTCCACCACGCAGGGCAGGGCGGCGGTCTCCAGGATCATCAGCGCCACGTCGAGCGGGGTCAGCCCGTTGCGCAGGCCGTCGATGAAGCCGTCGGCCTCCAGCTTCCGCCGCAGTTCGGGGACGAAGTAGCTGTAGGCGAACCGCTGGTCCTGGGTCGGCTGCTGGTAGGGGCGGCAGGCGGACTGGACGGCGGTCACCAGCACCTGTTGTTCTTCGGAAAGGGCGAAGTCCATGGCTCAGGCTCCCCGGGGCAGGTTGAGCGCCTGCTGGGCGATCAGGTTGAGTTGGATCTCGTAGGTGCCGGCGGCGATGCTGGCGGAGATGTTCGAGCGGAAGAACTGGCCCAGGTCCGGGTCGTCGCCCATCAGGGTCTGGGGCGCGTACTCGGCGATGAAGTCCATCATCTCCAGCACGGCGTCGGCGGCGCAGACGCGGCTGATGTTGGCCTCGATGGTGGGGCCCATGTCCTTCGCCCGCTGGTCGACCACCAGGTAGGTGAGCATCCGGGCCGCCTCGAACATGGCGGCGATCCTGCCGGCCCGGGCGCGGATGATCGGATCGGCCGCGCGGCCTTCCTCGGCGAGCCGCTCCATCGCCAGGTCCAGGAGCTGAAGACCCTGGTTGTAGCGCGGGATGCCGACGCGCTCGAAGGAGAGCGCATAGATGATGATCTCCCAGGCGCGGCTCTCCTCGCCGACGCGGTTTTCGACGGGGACCTGCACGTCGGTGAAGAACATCTCGTTCAGGTGGCCGCGCTCGACCAGGCCGGGGAAGGAGCGCACCTGCACGCCGGGCGAGTTCATCGGCACCAGGAGGATGGAGATGTCCTTGCGCCCCTGGCCGGTGCGGGCCAGCAGGAAGCACCAGTCGGCCTTGCGGGAATAGGAGGTCCAGATCTTCGAGCCGTTGATGACGTAGTGGTCGCCCACCCGCTCGGCGCGCGTCTTCAGCGCCGCCAGGTCGGTGCCCGCGCCGGGCTCGGAATAGCCCTGGCACCAGATCACCGTGCCGCTGGCGATCCGCGGCAGGTGCTCGGCCTTCTGCTCGGGGGTGCCGTAACGCATCAGCGTCGGCCCGAGCCAATTGACGTTCATATACTGCGGGCCGCGCGGTTCGCCGGCGACCTTCATCTCCTCGGCGAGGATGTACTGCTCCCAGACGTCGCCGTTGCGGCCGCCGTATTCCGCCGGCCAATGCGGCAGCAGCAGGCCCCGCTCGGCCAGCTTGGCGGCGAAGCTGCGCGAGAACTCGACCTGCTCGTCGGAGCCCATGCCCAGGGGCTTGTAGTCCGTCTCCCAGTTCGGCGGCAGCAGATCGGCGAGGGCCTGGCGGACCTCTGCGCGATAGCGCTCGTGCGCCTCTGACCAGGCGAATTCCATCGGCTCCTCCCATTTATGACGCCGCGGCCGCCGAGCCTTTGACGAGCGCAGGCGTCAATGTCGCCCCAGGGGTAGGGGCGGTCTAGGGGGTGTGGGGCGAAAACTTATGCGCAGCCGCGACTTGCGGCCGCCGGATCGATCAGCGGTTGCGGGCGCGCTCGTCCACCAGCCAGCGGGGCTCGCGCGGCAGGCCCACCGTGGCGCCGCCGGCTCGCAGGTCGGCGACACGGCGCTCGTCGAAGCCCGGCACAAAGGCGACCTCTTCCCAGGTGAGATAGGGCCGCCAGAGCAGCAGGTCGTAGGCCGCACGCAGGTCGACGCCGGGGAGCGCCTGGAGTTGCTCGACCGTGGCTGAGTTGAGGTCCACCATTGCGCGAACAACCGACCATCCCATGATCGGTTCGACCTGAGCTGCAGATTTCGACTTGGAAATGTTTAGAGCAGCTGGCTCTGCGCGCTGTCCGGCGAGGGCAGAGCATCGCCGCGCAGCGTGAGCTTGAAGGTCAGCCCCGGACCCTCCAGCGTCTCCAGCTCGCCCCGGCACTGCTGCACCAGCGAGCGCACCAGCCGCATGCCGAGCCCGTTGGGGACCGGCTTGCGCGGCAGCCCGCGGCCCTCGTCGCTGACGGAAAGGACCAGGCCGTCGGGGGTGTTGTCCAGCCTCACCCGGATGACGCCGCGGTCGGGTGGGGGATAGGCGTACTTGGCGGCGTTGGTGACCAGCTCGTTGACCACCAGGCCGAGCGCCACGGCGCGTTCGAGCGGCACCATGGCGGGATCGGCGGCGACCTCCATCCGCACGCGGTCGCTGTCGAGGAGCGAGGAAGACAGGCGCTCGCAGAGCCGCTGCAGATAGCTGCCGAAGTCCACCTCGTCCTTGCTGCTGGCGCGGTACAGGCTGGCGTGCACGTCGGCGATGGTCTGGATCCGGTCCACGGCCTTCTGCAGGTCCTCGCGCACCTGCGCGTTCGCGGCCAGTCGGGCCTGCATGGACAGCATGGCCGAGACCGCGGCGAGATTGTTCTTCACCCGATGGTTGAGCTCGTCGAAGAGCTCGGTCTGGCGGCTCTCCGCGGCCTTGCGCTCGGTGATGTCGACCACGATCTGCGCCAGCTGTTTGTCGCTCAGGCGGCTCAGCCGGATGTCGAACCAACGGTTGGCCCGGCGCGCATGGAGCTCGAAGCCCACGGTTTCGCCGCGGAAGGCCCGCTCGGTGAGCGCGATGTAGGGCGCATCGGGCTTGCGCAGGATCTCGCTCTGACGGCGGCCGATCACGGAGGTGTCGGCGTTGAACATCCGCAGCAGGGCCGGATTGGCCTCCACCACCATGAAGTCCGCCAGACCTCCCGTCTCGTCCCAGATCCCCTCGAGCAGGGCGAAGCCCTCGGAGACGCCTTCGAACAGGGTGCGATAGCGCGCCTCCCGCTCGGCCAGCCGGGCGAAGTCCGCGCGCCGGCGGCGCAGGAGCGTGCGCAGCCGCGAGCCCACCGCGCCGATGAAGGCTCCGGTGCAGACGAACAGCAGCAGGTTGAAGGCGATCGCCACGGGCGTGGCGGCGGCGCCGGGGGTGTTGCGCAGGAACATCCAGCTGGCGCCGAAGCTCAACACCAGGGCGATGGCGGCCGAGAGCTCGCCGCCGACCAGGGCCGAGCCGAGGATCGCGGGGTAGAACAGGCTGAAGACGCTCAATCCGGTCAGGCTGTGGCCGAGCGCGCCCCGCACCACGGTGGCGGCGAGCACGAAGCCCACGGCGAGCGCCGGCCCGACGAGGCGCCGGCCCATGCGACCGTGGGATGCGAGACTGGTCCTCGCTGCGCCTTTCATGTCTGGTCCTGTCGACGCGGTAAGATCATCTAAGCCCCGCTTGCTCCGGCTGACCACTTGCATTTCGCAATCGTGCAGGCGCTTTGCTGTTTTCCGGCCAGAACACACAAAAGAGATAAAGAATAAGCCCGCATGTACGCTTCGCCGCAGCCATGGCGATCCCACGCGCGGGTCCTCGATGCGCAGCTTTAGATTGAGCGGATGCTTTGCATGCAAAGCAGTTCTACAGCGGCTTACCTCCCGCGCGGCGACGGGACGCCGCCGACGACGTGGTGGAACAGGTCGGGCCGCAGAGGGTTGTTGCGGCGAACCCTACTTAGGAGACATCCCATGGACACGAGCCAAGACGGCGCCGTGAAGCTTCTCAACAGCCTGATCGAGACCACCCTCGACAGCGCCCACGGCTACGAGGAGGCGGCCGAGCATGCCCGCGACGGCCAGCTGAAGACGATGTTCTCGGAGCGGTCGCGCCGCCGCCAGGACCTGGCCCGGCAGCTGCAGCAGGAGGTGCGCACCTTCGGCGGCGATCCGAAGGACAGCCAGTCGGTGCTCGGAAAGGCGCACAACAAGTTCGCCGACCTGAAGAGCGCGCTCACCGGCGGCAGCGAAAAGGCGGTTGTCGACGAGGTCGAGCGCGGCGAGGACGTGATCAAGGCCAAGTTCGAGAAGGCGCTGAAGGACGACGACCTGCCGCCCAACGCGCGCCAGGTGGTCAGCCACGCCTACGAGACCATCCGCGCCGACCACGACGAGATCAGCCGGCTCAAGCACTCGATGCACTGAGCGACGCGGCGGCGGGCGCCCGCGCGGCGCCCGCCGCGCGGGTTGGCCTCATCCGGCGGTGACATAGGCCAGTTCGCCCATGTGCCTGAGCCCGAGGCCGCCCTGCGCCCAGACCTCGCCGCCGATGTCGCGCCAGCGCCGGCAGAAGGCCTGGTGGTCGGCGAGATAGCGACCCGTCTCCGGCTCCACGAAGCTGTCGAAGACCATCACCGCCTGGTCCACGCTGGCGGCCGTCACGTCCCCCATCCGGCCGCGTAGCGCGGGATAGGCCGTGCTCAGCCGCTCGGCCGCGGCGCGGCGGATCAGCAGGAATCCCGTGCCGACCGAGGCCACGCGGAAGGGCGCGTCCGGCGCAGGCGGCGCCGCGCCGGCCAGCAACTCCAGCTCCAGCGGCGCGGCCTGGCCGCCCCGGTCCAGGACCTTGCGCGCATAGACCCCGCCGATCACCTCCTTCTCCGCCGCGACCAGGCGGAACACGGCGTCGGGCGCGAAGCCGATGTCGGCGTCGATGAACAGCAGGTGGCTCGCCCGGCCGGCGATGAACTGGGCCATGGCGCTGCCGCGCCCGCGGCTGATCAGCGCCTCGCCGCCGCCGAGCTCCATGTGAAGTCCCACCCCGCGCTCGGCGCACGCCGCCTCCAGGGCCAGCAGGCCCTGCATGTAGACCACATGGGCGGCGCCGCCGTAGCAGGGCGTGGCGAGGTGGAGGGTCACGTCGAACGTCGGCAAGAGCGCTCCTGGAGGTGGCGGTTCGGCTAGAGCCCCGTATTGCGCGTCGGCGGGGCGGCGGCCATGGTCCCTCCATGCCCGGGGAGATCAACAGCAAAGCGGAGCGTCTCGCCCGCGCCGCAGCCCTGCGCGAGGCCGGCGACCTGGCGGGCGCCGGGCGGATCTATCGCGCGGTCGCAGCCGCCGAGCCTGCTGACCCCGAGCCGCACCATCACCTGGGCGGCCTCTACGCGCGCCTGGGCGACCTGGCGCAGGCCGAGGCGCACTATCGCCGGGCGCTGGAGCTCGCGCCGCAGGCGGCGGGGACGGCGCGGGCCTTCGCCGTGCTGCTGCTGAGTCAGGGCCGCTATCCGGAGGGCTTCGCGCTGTTCGAGGCGCGCCACCGGCTGGCGCAGTACGCCAAGCCCGAGCTGCCGTTTGCGGAATGGCGGGGCGAAGCCGTCGCCGGCAAGCGCATCCTGATCTGGCCGGAGCAGGGGCTGGGCGACCAGATCCAGTTCGCCCGCTTCGCCCCGGTGCTGAAGGCCAGGGGCGCGCAGGTGACGCTGCTCTGCTGGCGCCCGCTCGCCCGCCTGTTCGCCGCTTCGCTCGGCGTCGAGGTGATCGCCGCCGACGGCGCGGTGGAGTTCCCGGACCCCGACGGCTGGGTGATGGCCATGTCGCTGGCCGAACGGCTCGGCGTCACGCTCGAGACCCTGCCGTCGCAGCCCTATCTGCGCGCCGCGGGCCCCGGTCCGGAGCTGCCGCCCGGCTTCAAGGTCGGCCTCGTGACGCGCGGCAATCCGGTCTACGGCAACGACCCGAACCGCTCGCTCCCGCCGGCCGCCGCCGCGGCCCTGCGCGGCCTGCCGGCGCAGATCATAGGCCTGACCCTGGAGGAGACCGGCGCGCGCGACTTTGCCGACACCGCCGCCATCGTCGACCAGCTCGACCTGGTGATCTCGGTGGACACCGCGGTAGCGCACCTGGCGGGCGCCATGGGCAAGCCCTGCTGGGTGCTGCTGCCGGCCGCGTGGCAGGACTGGCGCTGGCTGCGCGAGCGCCGGGATTCGCCCTGGTACCCGTCCGTCCGCCTCTACCGCCAGAGCGTTCCGGGCGACTGGGGCGAGGTGGTCGGCGAGATCGAAGCCGACCTCGCGGCGCTGCTCTAGGCCGGCTGGGCCGTTTTCTGGCCGGGCTGGGGAAGCGGCGGCGGCTCGCGGACCAGCGGGGTGAACTTGGGCGCCATCTTCGGCAGCGCCTCCTCGAGGATGGAGCTCACCGTCCAGGCGTCGGGGGCGCTCAGCGTCTCGATTGGCCGCGGCTGGCTGTAGAGCTCGAGCTCCTCGCCTCGGGCGCCGAAGATCTGGCCGGTGACGCCCTTGGCCGCGGTCAGCGCCACGGCCAGCCTGGCCGGCTGTTCCGGCCGCAGCACCTGCTTCATGGTCTCGATGCGCTGGGCGCGCTCGGCGTCCTTGATCGGGATGGTGGCGATCAGGCGCGTCCAGGCGGTGGGGGCGATCACGTTGGCGCGCACGTTGCGCGCCGCGCCCTCCATGGCGATGACCCGCGAGAGGCCGACGACGCTCATCTTGGCGGCGGCATAGTTGGCCTGGCCGACGTTGCCGATGAGGCCCGACGTCGAGGAGAAAAGGACGTAGGCGCCGTCCTGCTGGTTACGGAAATGCTCGATGGTCGCCCGGCAGACGTTGTAGGCCCCGCGCAGGTGGACATCGAGCACCACCTCCCAGTCCTCGTCGGGCATCTTGTGGAACATGGCGTCCCGGAGGATCCCGGCCGGGTTGATCACCGCGTGCAGGCCGCCGAGGGTGTCGAGCGCCTGCTCGACCATGCCCCGGACCGCCGCCAGGCTGGTCACGCTTTCGGAGTTGGCGACCGCCTCGCCGCCGGCGGCGCGGATCTCCGCGGCCACCGCCTCGGCCGGGCCCGCAGAGCCCTCGTCGCCGCCCCGCTCGCCGCCGCCCAGGTCGTTGACCAGCACCTTGGCCCCTTCGCGCGCGGCGATCAGGGCGCATTCGCGCCCGATGCCGTTGCCGCCGCCAGTGACCAGCACGACCTTGCCGTCCAGAACGCCCATAGCGCCGTCCTCCCTGGCGGCCCGTTAGCCGGCCCGTTATTGTCTAACTTATCTGCCGAGGTCTCTGACCGGTCAACGCGCTTGAGAGGCGTCGGCGGCCGGTCTAAAGCGGTGGCAAAGGGGGAGGACACCCGGATGAACCTCGATTTCTCCGACGACCAGAAACTGCTGCAGGATCAGCTGCGCCGGTTCCTGACCGAGCGCTGCCCGCCGAGCGCCGTGCGCGCCGTCCTGGAGGGGCCGGAGCCCTACGACCGCGCGCTCTACAAGGGCCTGGCCGAGATGGGTGTGCTGGGCGCCGCCATCCCCGAAGAATACGGCGGCGTGGGCCTGGGCCACCTGGAGCTCTGCCTGCTGGCCGAGGAGCTTGGCCGGTCGCTGGCGCCGGTTCCGGTCTCGTCCTCCATCTACCTGGCGGCCGAATTCCTGCTGCAGGCGGGCTCGGCGGCGCAGAAGGCGGCCTGGCTGCCGAAGCTCGCCGCCGGCGAGGCGGTGGGCTGCTTCGCCCATGGCGAGAGCCAGGGCCGCGTCACGCCCGACAAGATCCGCGCGACCTTCGCCGACGGCAGGCTCAGCGGCGTCAAGTGGCCGGTGGCGGACGGCGACTGCTCCGGCTTCGCCGTGGTCGCGGCGCGCACGGGCTCCGGCCGCGGCGAGCGGGCCATCTCGCTGTTCCTCGTCGACCTCTCAGGGCCGGGCGTGACCCGCGAGACGCTGCAGAGCATCGATCCCACCCGCAGCCAGGCGAAGATCACCTTCGACGCCGCGCCCGCTGAGCCGCTGGGCGGGGAGGGCGACGGCTGGTTCATCGCCGAGCAGGTGCTGGACCGCGCCGCCGTGCTGATCGCCTTCGAGCAGGTGGGCGGCGCCGACCGGGCGCTGGAAATGGGCCGCGACTATGCCCTCGAGCGGATGGCCTTCGGTCGGCCGATCGGCTCGTTCCAGGCGATCAAGCACATGCTGGCCGACATGTACGTCGCCGCCACCCTGGCCAGGTCCAACGCCTATTACGGGGCCTGGGCGCTGTCTGTCGGCTCGGCGGAGCTGGGGGTCGCGGCGGCCACGGCGCGGGTCTCGGCCACCCAGGCCTTCCAGCAGTGCGCCAAGAACAACATCCAGGTGCACGGCGGCATGGGCTTCACCTGGGCCTTCGACTGCCACCTCTACTACCGCCGCTCGAACGCCCTGGCGCTGGCGCTGGGCTCCCTCTCCACCTGGGAGGACCTGCTGATCGAGCGGATGCGCAACGCCAACACCCCCGCTGCGGCCTGAGTACGGAGACGCGAGCGATGAACTTCGACGACACCCCCGAAGAAGCCGCCTTCCGCCAGAAGGCCCGCGCCTGGCTCGACGCCAACGCGCCGAAAGAACTCCTGCCCGAGCTGAAGAACGCCAGCTTCGGCAATAGCGGCGTGGTCAGCGTCGATCCGATGCAGGCCTCAAAGGTCTGGCAGAAGAAGAAGCAGGCCGGCGGCTGGGCCGTCCCGCACTGGCCGAAGGACTACGGCGGCGGCGGGCTCACCCCGATCGAGCGGGTGATCTGGACCCAGGAGGAGGGCCCTTACGCCGCGCTCGGCGGTCCCTTCACCATCGGCCACGGCATGTGCGGCCCGACCATGATGGCCTGGGCGAGCGAAGAGCAGAAGCGCCGTTACCTGCCGAAGCTGGCGTCGGGCGAGGAGATCTGGTGCCAGCTGTTCTCCGAACCGGCGGGCGGCTCGGACCTCGCCGGCCTGCGCACCCGTGCGGAGCGGGCGAGCGACGGCTCCGGCGACTGGATCGTCAACGGCCAGAAGATCTGGACGAGCGGCGCCCACCAGTCCGACATGGGCCTGCTGATCACCCGCACGGACCCCGATGTGCCCAAGCACAAGGGCCTGACCATGTTCTTCCTGGACATGAAGACGCCGGGGATCGAGATCCGGCCGATCAAGCAGGTGAACGGCGAGAGCCACTTCAACGAGGTCTATTTCACCGACGTGCGCATCCCCGACGCCCAGCGGCTGGGCTCGGTGGGCCAGGGCTGGGAGGTCTCGCTGACCACCCTGATGAACGAGCGGCTCTCCATCGGCTCGGGCATGTCGGCGGGCTTTCCGGAGCTCTTCGCCTTCTGCATGCAGGCCGAGATCGACGGCCGGCCGGCGGTGGACGACCGCATGGTGCGCTCCAAGCTGGCCGGCTTCGCGGTCAGGCAGAGCGGCCTGAAGTACACCGGCATGCGCGCGATCACGGCCCTGTCGAAGGGGCAGACTCCCGGACCGGAGAACTCCATCGGCAAGCTGGTGGCCGGCGCCACCCTGCAGGAGCTCGCCATGTTCGCCCTCGACCTGCAGGGCGAGGCCGGCGTGGTGATGGGCGAGGACCAGCCGCTCGCCGGCCGCTTCCAGGCCATGCTGCTGCGCTCGCCCGCCACCCGGATCGAGGGCGGCTCGGACGAGATCCTGCGCAACATCATCGGCGAGCGGGTGCTGGGCCTCCCAGGCGACATCCGCGTCGACAAGGCCGTGCCGTTCAAGGACATCCCGACCAGCGGCCGGACCAAGGGCTGAGGCCGCCCGCCGGCGGCGGCGGTTGCGCGTCGCCTCTGAACCTCGCCTGTGCTAGGCTGCACTGATACGGGTAGTGGTTCGCCGAGCTACGAGACCGATCCGCCGGCCGCGTTTCGACGGGCCACGCTCCTCCAGGACGGAGTGCGGGAGGTCACGCATGGCGGCTCATAACCACGTCGAAAACCCCATTGAATACGCGCTGGAAAAAGCCAGCTGGGCGTTGCGGGACATCGGCCGCGCGATCACTGCGCCGCCTCGCCAGCACGCCCCGGACGCCCCGATCGAGGTCCGGCCGATCACGCCGCAGGACCTCGGCGAGGCCTTGCGCGCCGGGCTCGCGGACCTCGGGGCCTCGCGCGCCGACGTCGTCTTCATCGCCCTGATCTATCCCCTGGCCGGCCTGGTGCTGGCCCGGATGGCGTTCAGCTACGACATGCTGCCGTTGATCTTCCCACTGGCGTCGGGGTTCGCGATCCTCGGGCCGGTCGCCGCCGTCGGCCTCTACGAGATCAGCCGCAGGCGCGAGGCGGGCGAGCCGCTCACCGCCCAGGCGGGGCTCGACGTCCTGCGATCACCGGCCCTGGGCTCGATCCTCGGGCTGGGCGCGATCCTGGTGCTGCTGTTCCTGGCCTGGGTGGCCGCGGCCTGGGCCATCTACGCCCTGACCCTCGGGCCGGCCCCGCCGACCTCGCTCGGCGGCTTCATGCACGACGTGTTCCAGACCTCCGCCGGTTGGACGATGATCATCGTCGGCTGCGCGGTCGGCGCTCTGTTCGCCGGCGCGGCCTTTGCGCTGAGCGTGGTGTCCTTCCCGCTGCTGCTCGACCGCGACGTGGGCATGGGCTCGGCGATGGGCGCGTCGTGGCGCGCGGTGCGGAAGAACCCGCAGACCATGTTCATGTGGGCGGCGCTCGTGGCGGGCGCGCTGGTGCTGGGCTCGATCCCGGCGCTGGTGGGCTTGATCTTCGTCGTGCCGCTGCTCGGCCACGCCACCTGGCACCTTTACCGACGCACGGTGGAGTAGGCCCTTCACCGTCATACCGGCCGGCCTGCCGGCCGCCCGGTATGACGGGACGTGAGCTACGACCTTCCCCGCCGTCGCCGCCCCTAGGCGCGTCCGCCGCGATCGGACAATCTGTCGGCTCGTGACAACAAAGGGGGAGGCGCAGCATGGCGAGCCGGACGGATGGCCAGGGCCGGGTGCCCGAACTGGCGGCCGACACCGTCCCGGCGCTCTGGCGGGCCTGTGTTGAGCGCTACGGCGAGCAGGAGGCGATCCGCGCCAATGGCGTCTCCCTGTCCTACGCCGAGGC
>JAQGIJ010000092.1 GCA_028291285.1 Phenylobacterium sp.
CCAGAGCCTTGCGCGGCCCGCGCGTGGTCGAGCCGCTCATGAGCCCGGCGGCCAGATGGGTGTTGGCGACCATGGCCGCGTCGATCTTCTCGGCCACCATGCGCTGGGCTTCCACCTGGGCGTCGACACCGCCGCCGGCCAATTTCATCAGCCGCAGGGCGATCACCGTCTGCGCCTCCAGGCCGAGCGTGAAGAGGCTGAAGCCGAGCCGCGCGGATCTGGCGGGCCGGCTCAATGTGCCAGCCTCTGCGCTTGCGCTTGGGGAGAGACGTCCATGCAGGCCTCCATAGAGCCGTAGCGAAATGGCGCGGCTGGCGGCTGGTTCCGCCGGCGGCGGCGGTCGGCGTGAGAAAAGCCCCCGATCCGGCGAAAGATCGGGGGCGCAGACTGCGAGAGAGCGCGTTCGGGAAGGACAACGCGCATCGGCCAAACCAGGCTCGCCTCCCCGATGGGGCCGCGCCTGAGAGCAAATAGCGACCTGCCCCGCATGATGCCGACGTCCTGACCTCGATCCGCGCCAAGGCGCCTATCCCGCTGGCAGCGGAAGCTTTGCGCCTGAGATGAAGGCCGCCGCGCCAGCCGAGTGTTCGCCGACGATGCGGGCCAACGCGACCGCTTGGTTGTCGTTTCCCGCCAGGCGTGCGGCCCCTCAGCTCACCAGCCCGATCTCGCGCGCGTACTGGGCGATCCGCGGCAGAGCGCTCTCGTAGTCGTAGCCCCAGGGCGTGACCACCACCCGATCCGCCCCCGCCGCCAGCAGGGCATCGATCTCCGCCCGGCTCGGCGCGCCCTTGCACGCCATGCCCTCGTGGAAGACCAGCACGTACTGGAACGGCTCGCGCTCGCGGCCGTACTCGCGCCGGAAGCCTTCGATCCTGTCGCGCGCCGCCTTGAACGCGTCGGCCGTGTTGACGACGCCGTACCAGCCGTCCCAGCGTGCGGCCCGGCGCAGCGCGACCTCGCTGCCGCCGCCGACCAGAAACGGCGGCCGCGGCTTCTGGATCGGCTTGGGCTCGAAGCGCGTCGGCGCGACCTTGTAGAACCGTCCCTCGAAGGCGATGTCGCCGGGCTGGAACAGCCGGTTGATGAACTCCAACTGCTCGTCCATGCGCGCGCCGCGCGTGCGCATCTCCGTCCCGGCCGCGTCGTATTCGTCCGGATGCCAGCCCAGCCCCACGGCCAGATCGAAGCGGCCCTGGGAGATCAGGTCGACGCCCAGGATCTGCCGCGCGGCCATGATCGGCGCGCGCAGCGGCAGCATCACGATGCCGGTGGCCAGGCGGATGCGCGAGGTCTTGGCGGCCAGGCCGGCCAGGAGCACGAACGGATCGATGAGCTCCTGCGGGCCGTAAGGCTGCGGGCTCACCGGATAGACCGTGTGATGCGGCAGGACGATGTGCTCGCCGCACCAGAGCGAGTCGTAGCCGAGCTCCTCCGCCAGCACTGCGCCCGCGACCTGCTGGGCCGCTTTCATGGCGATGATGCTGAGACCGACTTTCATGCCGCTTCCTCTCCCGCGCCGTTCGGCGAGCCTGAGATGCGCCCTGGGCGCCCCATCCTAGCTTCGCAGGGACGTCGTTCGAAAGTCCCTCGCATACGGGCGTGGCGGTGACGGTGTGAAAGGAATGCGATCTCGCGCGTTTTGCTGCTGGCGCGAGGCGCAGCCCTTGGAGGTCCAAGATGCGAATGGAAGACATGATCATGATCAGCGTGGACGACCACGTGATCGAGCCGCCGGATGCGTTCCTGCGGCACTTCCCGGCCGCCCTGAAGGACCGGGCGCCGCATGTCGAGAGCGCGGACGGCAAGGACTCCTGGGTGTGGGAAGGCAAGCGCTACCCGACCATCGGATTGAACGCCGTGGTCGGCCGGCCGCGCTCGGAATACGGGATGGAGCCGAACGCCTTCTCGCAGCTCCGCAAGGGCACCTATGACGTGAAGGCCCGCGTCGACGACATGAACGTCAACGGCGTCCTGGCCTCGATGTGCTTCCCGACCTTCCCGTCCTTCGCCGGCAAGGTGTTCACCGACACCGCCGACAAGACCATGGCCCTGCACGGGGTGCGCGCCTACAACGACTGGCACGTCCAGGACTGGGCCGGCCAGGCGCCCGGCCGGCTGATCCCCCTGATCCTGCTGCCGCTCTGGGACGCCCAGTCGTGCGTCGAGGAGATCAAGCGCATGGCGGCGCTCGGCGTCCACGCCGTCTCCTTCCCCGACAATCCCTACCTGATCGGCCTGCCGAGCATCCACGACAGCCACTGGGACCCGGTCTGGGCGGCCATGTGCGACCACAAGATGGTGCTGAACTGCCACATCGGCACGGGCGCGAGCGCCGCCCACGCCTCCCCGGACTCGCCGATCGACGCCTGGATCACCACCATGCCGATGTCGATCTCAAACTCGGCCGCGGACTGGCTGTGGGCGCCGATGTGGCGGAAGTATCCGTCGCTGAAGATGGCGCTATCCGAGGGCGGGATCGGCTGGATACCCTACTTCCTGGAGCGGGCCGACTTCACCTTCGAACACCACAACGAATGGACGCATTCCGAATTCGGCGGAAAGCGGCCCTCGGACGTGTTCCGCGAGCACTTCCTGACCTGCTTCATCGACGACCAGTTCGGCCTCAAGAGCCTCGACTACATCGGCGACGACATCGTCATGTACGAAGCTGACTATCCGCACTCCGATACGGTCTGGCCCAACTGCCCCGAGTACCTCTGGGCGTCGGTCAACGGCCTGCCCAAGGAGACCATCGACAAGATCACCCAC
>JAQGIJ010000113.1 GCA_028291285.1 Phenylobacterium sp.
TTGATCCGATGGGGAATGATGCTGTCGGTGCCGAGCCGGCGCATCTTGTCCTCTTCGTAGGCTTCGAAGTTGCCCTCGAACCATTCCACGTGGCTGTCGCCCTCGAAGGCCAGGATGTGGGTGGCCAGCCGGTCCAGGAACCAGCGGTCGTGGCTGATCACCACCGCGCAGCCGGGGAAGTCCTCCAGCGCGCTCTCCAGCGCCTGCAGGGTCTCCACGTCGAGGTCGTTGGTCGGCTCGTCGAGCATCAGGACGTTGCCGCCGGCCACCAGGGTCTTGGCGAGGTGGACGCGGTTGCGCTCGCCGCCGGACAGGAGGCCGACCTTCTTCTGCTGGTCGGCGCCCTTGAAGTTGAAGGTGCCGACGTAGGCGCGGCTGGGGATCTCGCGCGTCCCGACCTTCATCATGTCGAGCCCGCCGGAAATCTCCTGCCAGACGTTCTTGTTGGGATCCAGGCTGTCGCGGCTCTGGTCGACGTAGGCGAGCTTCACGGTCTCGCCGATGCGGATCCCGCCGGCGTCGGGCGTTTCCTGGCCGGTGATGATCTTGAACAGAGTCGACTTGCCGGCGCCGTTCGGCCCGATCACGCCGACGATGCCGCCCGGCGGCAACTTGAACGACAGATCCTTGAACAGCAGCTTGTCGTCATAGGCCTTCTCCAGGCCCTCGGACTCGATGACCATCTGGCCCAGCCTCGGCCCGGGCGGGATCTGGATCTGGGCGAAGGTCTGCTTCTGGCGCTCGGACTCGTTCTGCAGATCTTCGAAGGCGGCCAGGCGGGCCTTGGACTTGGTCCGACGAGCCGAGGGCGAGGTGCGCACCCAGGCGAGCTCGCGTTCCATGATCCGCTTCTTGCCGGCTTCCTCACGCTCTTCCTGCAGGACGCGCTTGGTCTTCTGCTCCAGCCAGGCCGAGTAGTTGCCCTCGTAGGGCAGGCCCTTGCCGCGGTCGAGCTCGAGCGTCCACTTGGTCACCTGGTCCAGGAAGTAGCGGTCGTGGGTGACCAGGATCACGCAGCCGGGGAAGTTCTCCAGGTGGTGCTGCAGCCAGGCGACGCTCTCGGCGTCGAGGTGGTTGGTGGGCTCGTCGAGCAGCAGCATGTCGGGCTTGGAGAGCAGCAGGCGCGCCAGGGCCACCCGGCGCCGTTCGCCGCCGGACAGCTTGTCCACCGGCCAGTCGTTGGGCGGACAGCGCAGCGCGTCCATCGCCATCTCGATGCGGCTGTCGATGTCCCAGAGGTCCCCCGCGTCGAGCTTCTCCTGGAGGTCCGTCATCTCCTCCATCAGCGCGTCGGAATAGTCGTCGCCCAGCTTGGCGGCGACCTCGTTGTACTTGTCGAAGATCCGCTTCTCCTCGCACCAGGCGATGACGTTGCCCCAGACGTCGAGCTGTTCGTCGAGTTGCGGCTCCTGCTGCAGGTAGCCCCGCTTCACCCCGTCGGCGGCGATGGCTTCGCCGGTGAAGTCCTTGTCGAGCCCGGCCATGATCTTGAGCAGGGTGGACTTGCCCGACCCGTTGACGCCAACGACCCCGATCTTCGCGTCGGGATAGAAGCTCAGCCAGATGTTCTCGAAGGTCTTCTTCGGGGCTCCCGGGAAGGCCTTGGTCAGGCCCTGCATCTGGAAAATGTATTGCTGCGCCATCGGGCGTCCGCGTCTTTCGAAATGAGAAGGAATTCGCGGACGCAGATAGCGGTCGCTCACGCCCGGCGCAATGCGGCGGGCGCAGGAGACCTACCGAGCCGCCACCGGCGAGCTGGTGGCGTAGCGGTTGCAGCGGGCGAGCGCGTCGGGGGCGAGCTCGCGGCCGCGGCTGACGTAGCGGGTCACCGGACCGATCACCTCCACGACCCGCTGGCATTCGCGCAGCAGCTGCGCCGAGCTCCGGCCGCCGAGCGGGGAGTCGGCGCGCCAGACGATGGCGCGCGCGGCCTGGTCCGGCGGCGGAGCGGCCGACGTCTGGGCGCAGGCGGGGGTCGACGCGAGCGCCGCAGCGGCGGCGATCACGCCCAACACGCTGAAACTTTGCATTTTCGTGTCCCTTCCATTAGATAAAAGAGCACGACCGGTCGCTAACTCTGAAAGAGCACGATCGGTCACTTTCTGTCAAGGAGCTTTGCTTGCGAAAAGGCGATGCGACCCGGGCGCGGATCCTGCAGGAGGCGGCCAAGCAGGCGGCGCAGCGCGGACTGAGCGCCGTGAGCCTCAGCGACGTGGCTTCCGCGGTGGGTCTCTCGAAGAGCGGGCTCTTCAAGCACTTCGACTCCAAGGAGGCGATGCAGCTGGCTGTGGTCGGCCAGATCTGCCGGCAATTCATCGAGGTGGTCTGGGAGCCCGCGGTCGAGCTTCCTCCCGGTCGCCCCCGCCTCGATGCGGCGTTCAAGGGCATGCTCTACTGGGCCGAGGAGCTGTGGGCCGAGAGCGGCTGCCCGATCTGCGCCTTCAGCCTGGAACTCGACGACCAGCCGGGGCCGCTGCGCGACCACCTGCGCGAAAAGCTGGACATGTGGCGCGGCTTGCTGGTGGAGGAGTTCAAGGCGCTGCGCGATCCGCCGCTGCCGCTCGCCGAAGCGCAGCTCGCCTATTTCCAGATGCGCAGCTTCCAGCTCGGTCAGGCCGACGCCTGCCGGATGATGGAGGACGGCGGCGCCCGAAGGCTGGCGCTGGCCGCCTTCGACGCCCTGCTCGATCGCCTGAGCCACCGCGCCGCGGCCTGAGCGACGCGGCCGCAAACAACAGTTCGGTTCCGCGTCGAAGGAACGCGACGGCCGCTCGCACGTAATGAGCGCCGAGAGGCGCCAAGCCTCAGTCGCAGAAGGACTGTTCCGATGCACAAGGACGAGATGAAGGGCGCCGCCAAGGACGCCAAGGGTTCGATGAAGGAAGCCGCCGGCAAGGCGACCGGCGACGACAAGATGCGCGCCGAAGGCGCCGCCGAAAAGACCGCGGGCAAGATCCAAAAGGGCGTCGGCAACATGAAGGACGCCGCTCGCAACGCGCTGAAGCACTAAGCGCGTAACCCCTGGGGCGCAGCGCGCCCTCCATCGGGCCGCGCCGGCCGGCGCGGCCCTTTTGCGTGGCCTTTAGCATTGCAGTTCAAGCGCACGCCGCATTTGGCTAGACAGTAGGACGAGGTCAGCGCCGCCGGCCCGACCTAAGTCTTTTCCCGGGGACCGCTTGCGCCGCAGCCTCGCCGCCACCGCCACTCGACGCCGCGCAGGCGCGGCCGCGTGCGCCCTTGCCTTGGCGACGGTCCCTCTGGCCGCCTCGGTGGGGCAGGCCTGCGGCCAGTCGCTCGAGACCGCGATCAAGGCCACCTACCTCTACAAATTTGCGCCCTTCGCCGAGTGGCCGGCGGCGGCCTTCGCCGGGCCGGCGGCGGCGTTCGTCATCTGCATCCAGGGCGCCGACCCTTTCGGAGCCCTGCTCGACCGGGCCGTGGCGAGCCAGCGGCTCAACGGGCGGCCCATCGTCGTGGAGCGCGTGAACCGGCTCGAGGCCGCCTCCGGTTGCCAGCTCGCCTATCTCGGCGGCTCGGCGGCGCAGTCGCGGGGCGCGGCCCTGCAGGCGGTGCGCGGCGCCCCGGTGCTCACCGTCACCGACGAGGCCGACGGCGGCGGTCCCCACGGCATGATCCACTTCGTGCTGAAGAGCGGTCGCGTCCGCTTCCTGGTGGACCTGCGTCAGGCCGAGGCCGCGGGGGTGGTGATCAGCTCCAAGCTCCTGGCGCTGGCGGTGGCGGTGAACCGATGATCCGCGGCCGGCGCGACCTCTCCGACCTTCGCCAGCTCAACCTCGCCTGGGCCTGCGCCGTGGCGCTGCTGGCTCTGGGCCTGGTGCTCGGCGTCCGCACGGAAATCGCCTACCGACACCAGGCCGAGCGGCAGGCTGCGGTGCAGGCCGACATCCTCGCCGCCAGCGTCAGCGCCGCGCTGGCCTTCGACGACGGCGGGGCGATGCGGCAGTACGTCGACGCCCTGCGGGCCAATCCGGAAGTGGCCGCCGCCGCGGTCTATGACCTGACCGGCGCGCCGGTGGTGGTCTACCAGCGCAACGGCTCGCGCGCCGCGCCGCCGCGGGCTCCGCCGTCCGGCGCGCGCACCCAAGCGCGCAGCGTCGCGATCTCGACCCCCGTGGTGGAGCAGGGCGCAGCCCTGGGCTCTGTGTACCTCGCCACCGTCCCCGAGCCGCTGGGCCGGATGCTGGCGCGGCACAGCGGCCTGGCGCTGCTGACGGTGATGGCCTTCGTGCTGCTGGCGGTGGTGACCCGCGCCACGGTGCAGCTGCAACGGCGCGCCGCCGAGCTGGTCAGCGCCAACGACCGGCTTACCGTGGAGATGCACGAGCGCGCCCGCGCCGAGGAGGCGCTGCGCCAGAGCCAGAAAATGGAGGCGCTGGGCCAGCTCACCGGCGGCATCGCCCACGACTTCAACAACCTGCTGCAGGTGGTGCACGGCGCCTTCGAACTGATCCGCCGCAAGCCGCAGGACGCCAAGGTCCCGCGCTGGGTGGAGAACGGGCTGCACGCCGCCGAACGCGGCGCGAGCCTGACGCGGCAGCTGCTGGCCTTCTCCCGCAGCCAGCGCCTGGAGCTGAAGCCCTT
The DNA here is from genome assembly GCA_028291285.1 of Phenylobacterium sp. Next base: position 4,603 of record JAQGIJ010000113.1, read on the forward strand.
CATCGTCGCCGAGCTGATCCGCGGCATGGGCGACCTGCTCGCGCGGACGCTGGGGCCGGACATCGACCTCGCCTTCGAGCTGGATGAGGAGCGCGCGCCCGTGCTGTCGGACCGCACACAGCTGGAGCTGGCGGTGCTGAACCTGGCGATCAACGCCCGCGACGCCATGGCCCCGGGCGGGCGGCTGACGGTCTCGACGCGACTACGGGAGATCGGCGGCGCGGATCCGGAGCTCGCGCCCGGGCAATATGTGGAGCTGCGCGTCTCCGACACCGGTCCGGGCATGTCGCCACAGGTGCTCGATCGCGCCTTCGATCCCTTCTTCACCACCAAGGGCGTCGGCAAGGGCACGGGGCTCGGCCTCAGCCAGGTCTATGGCGTCGCCCGCCAGGCGGGCGGCGTCGCCCGGATCGAAAGCCGGCCCGGCGAAGGCACGACCGTCTCGCTTTTCCTGCGGCGCTCCGAGGCGACGGAAGCCGCCGAGGCCGCGCCCGCTGAGCCAGCCCCAGGCGTGGCGATCCTCGCGCCGCGGCCGGATCTCACCGTGCTGGTGGTCGACGACGAGCCGCAGGTGCGCGGCCTGGCCTGCGACACGCTCAACATGCTGGGCTATCGCGCCGAGCCTGCGGAGACCGGCGCGGCGGCGCTCGACCTGGTGGAGCGCGCCGCCCCCGACGTGGTGATCATGGACTACGCCATGCCCGGCATGAGCGGGGCGGAGGCCGCCGCCCTGCTTCGCCGCCGCCGGCCCGACCTGCCGATCATCTTCGCCAGCGGCTACGCCGACACCGCCGCGGTGGAGGCGGCGGTGGGCCCGGGCGCCGTCATCCTTCGCAAGCCCTTCAACATGGACGAGCTCGCCCGCACGGTGGCCGCGGCGGTGACCGAGCCCGCCGCGAGCTGAGGCTGCGCCTTGCGTCCGCCTAGATCGACGCGCATCTAGTGAAGCTGAAGTTCCGCGCCGCGCCGCCGCTCGGGCCGATGTGACGCACGCGGACAGATGACGAAGCACGGCGACTGCTGCTAGGACCTAGGTTCTGGTCGGCGCGCCGACCGAGCGACAGAGATCCAGGTCCGCCGATCCGCGGCGAGCGAGGTCGCCGTTCACGACGGCGCCCTCACCCAGTGAAGGACGAGAGAGCTGGTCAAAGTCTGGAACAAGACGGCAGCGCGTAACCGTTCGAAGCGGCGTATGGTCCAACTGGTGGGCGGGGATCAATCGGGCGCGCCGTTCGTTGGCGCATCCGCCAGTCCCGTGGACAAGAGGGCACGCCGCGTGTTTGACGTCATCGCCCCGGGCTCGCAGAATCTCATCCGCCTGGACTCGACTGACGCCATCGCCACCCATCCGACGGGCGCCGGCGCCTACCACCTGATCGACACCACCATGATGTACGCCCCGCGCTCCGGCGGGGTGAAACGATACCTCACCGCCAAGAGCGCCTGGCTGGCCACCCGCAGAGCCGACATCCGCCATACGCTCGTGGTGCCCGGGGCGCGCACGCGCGTGGACGCCGACGGGCTGGTGACGGTGGCGGCCGCGCGGCTGCCGTTCGGCGACGGCTATCGCATGCCGGCCAGCGTGGCGAAGTGGGAATCGGTGCTGCGCATGCTGGAGCCGGCGATCATCGAGGCCGGCGACGTGTTCGTGCCGGGCCACGCCGCCCTGGAGGCCGGCGAGGCGCTGGGCGTGCCGGTGGTGGGCTTCTGCCACACCGACGCGGCCGCGCTGGCGGCCCTGCACCTCGGCGACTGGGCCGAGCAGCCGACCTTCAACTTCTGGGCCCAGGCCTACCAGCGGTTCGACCACGTGGTGGCGCCCAGCCGGCACACCGCCTCGCGCCTGGCCGAGGCCGGCGTGGAGCGGGTCAGCGTGCATCCGCTGGGCGTCGACACGGACCTGTTCCACCCGAGCCGTGGGGACCGCGGCAAGCTCTTCAAGAAGTATGGCCTGCCGCACGATGCGCGACTGCTGGTGTTCGCCGGCCGGCCCGCGCGGGAGAAGAACGTCGAATCGATGGTCGCCGCCGTCGAGCGGCTGGGCGCGCCCTATTACCTGCTGCTGATCGGCGCGGGTCGCGACGCGCGCTATTCGGACCAGGTGATCTGCGTCGACTACGAGCGCGATCCGCAGAGGCTGGCAAACCTGGTCGCCAG
>JAQGIJ010000116.1 GCA_028291285.1 Phenylobacterium sp.
TGGGCGACATGACCGCCCACGGCGGCTCCATCATCCTGGGGATGCCGACGGTCCTGATCGGCTAGCCGGCGGCGGGCGGGGTCGTCCGGTACCAGACCATGTCGGTCTTCCAGCCGCCGCGGGAGGCGCCGTCGCGGAAGGCGCCAGGCCAGTCCGCGCCGCGGCTGGTGGCGTCGCTCTGCAGCAGGCCGGGGTCGAACGGCCCCTTGCCGGTGATCAGCAGCATGCCGGACCAGCCGACGTGGCTGGTGTAGATCTGCAGCCGGTAGGCGCCGCCACCCAGGTCGGCGATGGGGCCGTCGGCGACGCCGGCGAACTGGGTCTTCAGGCGATCGAACTCGGCCCGGTCGTGGAAGATGATGTCCATCTTGCCGCTCGGCTCGATGCCGACGAGGGCGAAGTCCGTCGACGGGTCGCGCAACGACATGTTGATGATCGCCCGGCCGGCCACCTTGCCGTCGGCCTGGCGCACCATGACGAAGCTGCGCTGCGGGGTGCTGAGCCCGCCCGCCGAGGTGCGCAGGGGCCGGATGACGTCGAGCGGCGCGCACAGCGGCTCGCCCACCGGCGCGACCTCGTCGAGGTTGAGGTCGGAGAGGCTGGCGCCGGCCCGCGCCGCGGCGCCGGAGAGCGCCGCCTGGGCGGCGGCCGGCCGGCCAGCGACGCCGCTCAGCCGCACCGCCAGCCCACCTGGACCCGGCGTGATGTCGGTGAGGTCGAGCCAGCTGCAGGCGATCGTCGGCAGCGCATCGGTCACCGCGCGCCGGGCGCTGATCGCCGTACCCGCGGTCCCGCTCGCCGCCGTGGCGGCGGGCTTGGGGCTGCGCATCAGCAAGGCCACGCCGCCGCCGACCAGCAGGAGGGCCGCCACCGCGCCGCCGGCGATCAGCGGCAGCTTGCTCTTCGGGCGGCCCGCCTCGCGGCTTGCAGCCCCGGCGGTCGGGAGAGGGGGTGTACCCGGAGGCTTGATCACCGTGGCGTCCAGGGCTGCGGGCGGCTCTGAGAGCGCGGCGATGACCTCTTCCATCGAGCGCAGCCGCTGCGCCGGATTGGCGGCCAGCATGCGCGCCAGCAACGGGCGCAGCTCCGGCGGCGCCGGCGACAGGTCCGGTCCGGCGCGCCGGCGATCCACAGCCTCGACCAGGGTGGCGCCCATGTCCACGTCGCGCCCCTGGGCGGCGGCGAGGATTACCAGGCCCAGGCTGTAGACGTCCGTCCAGGGGCCCACCTGGCGGTCGAAGTCGCCGAACTGCTCAGGCGCGACATAGCCCAGCTTGCCGGCGAACCCGTCGCCGACGATCGTCCCCTTCGACGGATCCATGTCCTTGGCGATGCCGAAGTCGATGATCTTCGCCATCTCGAGCCGGCCGTCGGGCAGCAGCACGTTGTCCGGCGACATGTCGCGGTGGACGGCGCCCAGATCGTGCGCTGCGCCCAGCCCCTCGGCGAGCCGGCGGGTGAGGTGGCGCAACTGGGCGGCCGTGGGCGTCAGGCTGGGCAGCAGGTCGGAGAGCGCGGGGCCGTCGATGAACTCGGTGACGATGTAGAAGACGCCCAGGCTCGGCTCCTGCGCCAGCACGCGGTACTGCACCACGGCCGGGTGATGCAGCCGGGTGAGCGTGCGCGCCTCCTTGCGGAACATCGCCTGGACATTGGGATCGGCGGCCAGGCTGGGCAGCATGACCTTGATGGCCACGCGTTCGTCGGTGTTGATGTTGATGCCTTCGTAGACCTCGCCCATGCCGCCGCGGGCGAGGAAGCGCTTCACCTCGTAGATGTTGTTGAGCACGCTGCCCGCGCCGACCTGCAGCGGCCGGCCCGGGGCGGACGGCGGCGCGGACGGCTCGGAGCTCGGCGCCGCGGGACCCGTCGCCGGCGAGTCGCTGGGCGGCGTCGACGGGGCGTCGGCCGTCGCGGCCCGGCCGGACGGCATGAACACGGTGCGCTGGGGCTCGTCGGGAGCGTCGGGGTCGCCGCTCATCTCAGTCTGCCCTGTCCTGGGGCGCCGTGCCGGCGAAGGCCAGGAGGGTGGTCTCGTCGCAGCCGACGATGACCACGCTGACGTTGTCGGGCGCGCCGCGCTCGAGACACAGCTCCACCAGGCGTTCGGCGACCGTGGCCGGCGCGCCGGAGCTCAGCAAGGCGGCCAGCTCGCTGTCCGGCACCAGGCGCGTGAGCCCGTCGCTGCACAGGAGGAAGGTGTCGCCCGGCTGCGCCTCGTCGGCCACCGCCTCCAGCTCGAGGTCCGGTTGGACGCCGACGGCGCGCGACAGCACGTGCGCCATGGGATGGCTCTCGGCCTCTTCCGGCGTCAGGTGGCCGGCGGTCACCAGCTCCTGCACCTGCGAATGGTCGGTGGTGAGCCGGTAGAGCGCGTCCCGGCGTTGCAGGTAGACGCGGCTGTCCCCGGCCCAGAAGACGGCGAAGCGGCGGCCGTGGAGCAGCAGGGCGGTGACCGTGGAGCCCATGGACTGCCCGAGCGAGGCCCCTTCGGCCCAGATGCGGGCGTTGGATGCGTGCAGCGCATCGGCGGTGGCGCGCGTGGCGCTGTCGTAGTCGCCCGGCAGCTGCGCCTTCTCCAGCGCCTCCACCACCGCGCGCGAGGCCCACTGGCCGTTGGCGTGCCCGCCCATGCCGTCGGCCACGGCCCACAGTCCGTCCGCCGCGCGGGCGAGGACGCTGTCCTCGTTGACCTTCCGCACCTTGCCCTCGTGCGTCCGGCTGGCGTCCTGGATCCGCAGGCTGCGCTCGCTCATGGCCTAGCCCTCCGCCTGCAGGACGCGCAGCAGGAGGTCGTCCGGCGGCGCGTCGGCGAGGACCTCCTGCGCCGGCTGGTCGGCGCCGCCCAGGGTCCAGAACCGTCCGGCCGCGGGCGCCGGCGGTCCAGGCGCGACGCCGCTCAGGGCGCGCTCGGCGCCGGCGACCAGCGCGTCCACCTCGCAGCCCTCGCCGAAGCCGCGGTAGATCTCGTCCTCCAGGATCTCGGCCACGGCGGCGCCGGA
>JAQGIJ010000118.1 GCA_028291285.1 Phenylobacterium sp.
CCTGGCCATGAACTGCAGCGCCGGCAAGGACCGGACGGGCATGGGATCGGCCCTGGTGCTGTCGGTCCTGGGCGTGCCGCGCGAGACCGTGGTGGCCGACTACGCCCTGACCCAGGTCTACACGCCGGCCGCGCTCTACAAGGCCAGGATCGCGCAGGGCGGCAGCGTCAGCGGCGTCTCGTCCCAGCAGGCGCAGGCCTTCGCCCGGATGCCGAGCGAGGTGCTGGACGTGATCCTGGGCTCCGATCCGGAGGTGATGCGCCAGACCCTGGCCCGCATCGACAGCCGGTTCGGCGGCCCGCTCGAACTGGCCAAGGCCCGCTTCGGCCTGACCGACGCCAAGATCGCACACCTGCGCGGCGTCTACCTGATCTGAGCCCAGGGGGCCCCGGTCAGCGAGGCGGCCCTACGCCTGCGACCACGGGAGGCCTGAGCCTGTCGCCCAGCACGCTTGGCTCGATCAGGTCATAGCGGGCGCGGTCGAAGCCGGGCGCGGTATGCACCCCGTCCGCGGCGAACACCTGCAGGGTGTCGCCCGGTTCGAAGCGTGGCCAAGGCGGCAGTCCCGGGCCGTTCGGATCGCCATTCCGCGCGAAATTCACCCAATAGGCGTGGACCCGGGCGGCCATGGCGCGATCCGCATTGGTCGCCCGGTAGGGCGCGGTCGGGCCGGACGGAAAGCTCTCGAACACGAACGGGACTTCGCTGCCATGCGGCGCGCCGGGGAGCTGGGCGCGCTGGGCCTCGGGCACATAGGCGAAGTGGTAGGACCAGGTGGGGACGCCCTGCGAAGACGCGAGGCGTGCGGCCACCCGGCGCGGCACGAGGAAGCTCTGGTCGCCGTTCAGCATGCCGGCCAGCAGGCGCGGATTGTTCGCAACCTGCGGCCCGTAGAGGGCCAGCACCGCCTCGCGGTTGGCTCCCAGCGACGCCACCAGGGGCGCGGGATCCACCTGATAGATGGCGGCCAGGCTGCCTTCGAAGCTGTTGCCGCCAATGATGTAGGGCACGTGCGCCAGCAGGCCTGCGGCATAGGCTTCGGGTCCGCGCTCGGGGAGGATGCGGCCGTCGATGATCGGCTTCACCCCTTGCGCGTTGGCCTGGATCGGCGCGGCGAGCGTCTTCTCGTAATCGAGGGCGCGCAGCTCTGCGGCCGTGGCGTTGGGCGCCCCCGCGGCGGCCGCCCACTGGGCGCCGTAGTCCTCGGCGGTGGTCTCGTCCGCATGCTTCAGCGCGGCCATATGGGGCCACGGCTGCAGGAAGGGATCGGATTCGGCGATCGCCCGCTGGAACAGCCCCTGCGCCTTGGGCGAGATCATCAGGAGGTCGGTGAAGGTCGCCCCCGCCGAGACCCCGAAGATGGTCACCCGCGCGGGATCCCCGCCGAACCGGGCGATGTTGTCGCGAACCCAGGTGAGCGCCGCGATCTGGTCAAGGATGCCGTAGTCGCCGAGCGGCCCGTTCGGGCTCTCCGCGGTGAGCGCCGGGTGGGCGAAGAAGCCGAGGCGGCCCAGGCGGTAGTTGAGGCTCACCAGCACCACGCCGTCGCGGGTGAAAGCGCTGGTGTCGTCGAGGTCGCCGGAGCCCAGGATGTAGGAGCCGCCGTGGATCCAGAACATCACCGGCAGCTTCCTGCCTGCGGCGTGGCGGGGCGCCCAGACATTCAGATAGAGGCAGTCCTCGCTCTGCGGCTTCACCGCCGCCCCTGGAGCCGGCAATTTCGGCTGCGGGCAGTTCGGCTCGAAGTGGTCGGCGATCCGCACGCCGGCCCAGGGCTGCGGCGGCGCAGGCGCCCGCCAGCGAAGGCCCCCGGTGGGCGGAGCCGCATAGGGGATCCCGAGGAAGGCGTCAGCCCCGCCCCGCTCCACGCCCCGAACCGGTCCGGACGTCGTCTGCACGAGCGGCGCCGCGCATGCCTGCCCGGCCAGCCCCAAGGCGAGCGCCGCGCCGGCCACGATCTTCCCGATGGTCTGCGGCATGAACGTCCCTCCCCGGCGTGCTCCGCGTCTGTCGCGCGTGTGGGAAGGATTAAGCGCGCTTCGCCGCAGCGAAGCTAGGTCTCGCTGCGTCAGGCCGGCGTCGGGGCGCGTCCGCGGGCCTCGGCGTATTCGCGCGCCAGCCGCTCCACGAGCTCGGCCACCGTCGGCAGGTCCTCGATCAGGCCCACGCCGTGGCCGCCGCTCCAGATGTCGCGCCAGGCCTTCAGGTGCGCGGGGATGGTGGGCTTCAGGAAGCCCACCATCGGCGGCAGGTCGCCGGGATCGAGGCCCACGCGCTCGAGCGAGCCCTTCAGGAAGGTGGCGGTCATCCCGGAGATGCGGTCGGTGGTGACCACGTCGGCCATCTGCTGCGAGACCAGCAGGGCCTTGTAGTCCGCGGGCGCGATGGACTCCTCGGTCGCTGCGAAGCGGGTGCCCATGTAGGCGAAGTCGGCGCCGAGCATCTGCGCCGCCGCGACCCCGCGCCCGTCGCCGATCGATCCCGCCAGCAGGATCGCGCCGTCCCACTGCCGGCGGATCTGCGGCACGAAGGCGAAGGGATTGGCGCTGCCGGTGTGGCCGCCGGCGCCGGCGGTCAGCAGGATCAGCCCGTCGACCTCCTGCTGCGCCGCCTTGGCCGCGTGGCGCAGGGTGGCCACGTCGTGGAAGACCAGGCCGCCGTAGGCGTGGACGCGCTGGGCCACCTCGCCGGGCTGGCCGACGCTGGTGATGACGATCGGCGGCTTGTAGCGCTCGACGAGCGCGAGGTCGGCGAGGAAGCGCGGCGAGCCGGCGCCCTGGACGATCAGGTTGACGGCGTAGGGCGCGGCGTCGGCCGAGGCGCCCAGCGCCCGCTCGATCCGCTGCAGCCAGGCCTCGAAGTCCTCGGCGGTGCGCGCGTTGGCCGATGGGAAGGAGCCCACAAGCCCCGCCTGGCAGGCGGCGATGGTCAGCCCCGGGTCCGAGACCAGGAACATCGGCGCCACCACCACCGGCAGCTTAAGCCGCGCCTTCAGCGCCTGGATGTCCAAGGGCGTCCTCCTCCTGCCGGCCCTGCCGCGGGCCTGCGCCCCTGGAAGCCTCTGGCCGCGCCGATGGCAAGCCCCAATCGGCCTTCCCCAGCGGCAGGCCTCACGCCGCGGCGGACGGGAAATCGTCGCCCGGGCGAACTCGCGCCTTTACGCCCGGCGCGGCTTCCGAAATGGTGGAATCGATAGTCTATACAGATCGGCGGGCAGCCGCCTCCGAGGGAGGAGATGTCGTGAGTTTGAAGGACAAGTGCGCTGTCGTGGGCGTGGGCTCCACCCAGTACTGGAAGCGTGGCCAGTCGGCGCCCGAGACCGAGCTGTCCATGGCCTGCACCGCCATTCTCGGCGCGCTCGACGATGCGGGCCTGACGGTAAAGGACCTCGACGGCTTCGCCATCTACTCGAGTTCCTGCGATCCGGCGACCGTGGGCGCGACGCTCGGCATCGACGAGCTGCGCTTCGCAGCCACCATCACCTCAGGCGGTGGCGGCTGCGCCGGCCAGCTGGGGCTGGCGGCCGCGGCGATCCAGTCGGGCCAGGCCGAATGCGTCGTCTCGCTGATGACCCTGCAGCAGATCAACCGCCGGTTGGGCGGCACCCAGGTGGGTGACACGGCGCCGGCCAGCGGCTCGCGCAGCCCCTACGGCTCCAGCGCCATCCCACCCAGCATGGCCTTCTATGCGGGCTCCGGCGCGATGTCGCCCGGCCACGCCTTCTCGCTGATCACCCAGCGGCACATGCACCTCTACGGCACCACGCGCGAACACCTGGCCCAGGTCTGCATCAACCAGCGCGACAACGCCATCAAGCGGCCGACCGCGATCCGCAAGGAGCCGCTGACGATGGACGAGTACTTCAGCGCGCGGATGATCTCCGATCCGCTGTGCCTGTTCGACTACACCATGGAGTCCGACGGGGCGATCGCGGTGATCACCGTCTCGGCCGAGC
>JAQGIJ010000121.1 GCA_028291285.1 Phenylobacterium sp.
ACGAGACGGGTGAGGCGCGGCGACTGGGCGATCTTCCAGGCCAGCGCATGCTCACGCCCGCCGGACCCCACGAGGAGAATGTTCATGGGGCGGCGCTTTGGCGCGCGCGGGGTGCGGGGTCAAGGCGGTCTACCGCAATGCAAGCTGCGTCGCCGCGGCTACCGCGCAATGTCCAGCGAGTAGCCGGCCGCCCGCACCGTGCGGATCGGGTCGTCGGTCTGCGGCAGGTTCAGCGCCTTGCGCAGGCGTCCGATGTGCACGTCGACGGTGCGGGCCTCCACATAGACGTCGGAGCCCCAGACAGCGTCCAGCAGCTGCTCGCGGGAGAGCACGCGGCCCGGATGGCGCATGAGGTAATCCAACAGCCGGAACTCGGTGGGGCCCAGATGCACCTCGCGGCCGGCGCGCTTCACCCGATGGCCGACGCGGTCGATGATGATGTCGCCGCAGCGCACCTCGTCCTCCGCCAGGCCGGGGCGCAGCCGGCGCAGCACGGCGCGCACGCGGGCGGCCAGCTCGGTCATGGAGACGGGCTTGACCACATAGTCGTCTGCGCCGGTGTCCAGGCCGCGGATGCGGTCGCTCTCCTCGCCGCGGGCGGTCAGCATGATGATCGGCACGTTGCGGCTCTCCGGCCGCTGGCGCAGGCGCCGGCAGACCTCGATGCCGGAGACCTTCGGCAGCATCCAGTCGAGCACGACCAGGTCCGGCAGCTTCTCGTCGATGGCCACCAGCGCCTCCTCGCCGTCGCCGGCCAGGCGGACCTGGAAGCCTTCCTTCTCGAGATTGTACTGGAGGAGGGTCGCCAGCGCGTCCTCGTCCTCGACGACCAGGATGGTGGGCCTCAACTGCTGATCCCCGTCAGATGCCGAAGGCGTCGGTCTTGGGGCGGACCGGCGCGATCATGTCCTCCCCAGTGATCTGGTAGTGCACGATCTCGGCGATGTTGGTGGCGTGGTCGCCGATCCGCTCCAGGTTCTTGGCGACGAACAGCAGGTGGGCGCAGGCGGTGATCGTGCGCGGGTCGCCCATCATGTAGGTGAGCAGCTCGCGGAACAGGCTGTTGTAGTGCTCGTCCACGTCCTCGTCCTGCGACCAGACGGCGAGCGCGCGTTCCAGGTCCGAGCGGGCATAGGCGTCGAGCACCGCGGTCAGCCGGGTCAGCACCAGCCGGCCCATGCGTTCGATCGAGCGGGTGAGCGGCGTCATCGCGTCGGACTCGATGATCACCAGGGCACGCTTGGCGATGTTCTTGGCGAGGTCGCCGCAGCGCTCCAGGTTGTTGGCGATCTTCATCGCCGCGACCGTGCGCCGCAGGTCGTCGGCCATCGGCTGGCGAAGGGCGATCAGCCGGATCGCGCGGCGCTCGATCTCGCGCTCGGCGATGTCGAGGCGGTCGTCGCGGGCGACGACGGCGCCGGCGAGCTCCTGGTTGCGTTTGACGACCGCGGTCAGCGCATCGGCCACCTGCGCCTCGGTGAGACCGCCCATGCGCGCGCACTCCGCGGAGAGCTTGTTGAGCTCCTCCTCGAAGGATTTGACGGTGTGCTCGGTCATCGCGGAACTTTCTGAGGCGGTCGCCCGCCGAGCGCAGCAGGGCTGCGGCGGCGGTTCGTATGCAACAATCTCATGACACTTTCGAGACGTCAGCGGCGGGCGCCGTCACCTGCGCCGGCAGCATCGGCAGGTAGACGGTGAAGGTGGTCCCCTCGCCCACCGCGCTTTCCACGGCGAGGCCGCCGCGGTGGCGGTTGACGATGTGCTTGACGATGGCCAGGCCCAGGCCCGAGCCGGCCCGCTCGCCGCTTTTCTGGCCCTCCACCCGGTAGAAGCGTTCGGTGAGCCGGGGCAGGTGCTCACGCGGGATCCCTGGGCCGCGATCGCTGATCCGCAGCGCCGCATAGGCCGCCGCGGTGACGTCGGGCGTCAGCAGCGAGAGCCGCGCCGCGCCGGGCCGGTAGGGCGCGCTCGCGGCCTCGACGGAGAGGCCCGCCTGCAGCGCCAGCTCCACGGAGCGGCCGTCGGGCGAATATTTCACCGCATTGTCCACCAGGTTCTGGATCACCTGGACGATCTGGTCGCGGTCGCCGGCGATGCGTGCGGCGCCGTTGCGCGGCAGCAGGCTCTTCAGGCTGACGCCGCGGCGCTGGGCGATCGGGCTGGAGGCGTCCAGCACGTCGCTGAGGCAGCCGGCGAGATCCACCGCGTCGGCGGGGGCGATGTGCTCGGCGAGCTCGATCCGCGACAGCGACATCAGGTCGTCGATCAGCCGCGACATGCGGCCGGCCTGGGCCTGCATGATGCTGAGGAACCGCTCGCGCGCCGCCGGGTCGTCCTTGGCGTGGCCGCGCAGGGTCTCGATGAAGCCGGAGAGGGAGGCGAGCGGGGTGCGCAGCTCATGGCTGGCGTTGGCCAGGAAATCGACCCGGGTCCGCTCCACCTGGCGCATCTCGGTCTCGTCGCGGAACACCAGCAGCGCCTGCTTGCGGCCGTCCAGCGCCAGGCCCAGGGGCCGCGCGTAAGCGCGCAGCGTCTGGGTCTGCACGCCCGTCGTCTCATAGACGCATTCGGCGTCCTGCCCCTCGAACAGCGCATGGTCCACCGCGTCCAGCACCTCCGGATCGCGGATCGCGTTCACCAGCAGGCCCTCGCCGCGGTCGATGCGCAGCAGCTGGCTGGCGGCGCTGTTGGCGAAGATGTAGCGGCGGCTGGTGAGGTCGTGCTGCTCGGTGGCCGAGATCACCAGGATCGGATCGGGCAGGGCGTTGATCAGGCTGGCGAACGGCGGCGGTTCGCCGGCCCCGTTCGCCGACACCCGCATCAGCTCGTGATAGCGCGCCCCGCCCGAGCGGTCGGCCGCGAAGACGCAGACCGCCGTCGACCCGGCCACCACGACCGCGCCCACGAACGCCGTCAGCGGGTCGAACCGGTGCACCAGCGCCAGCACGGCGATGGTCAGCAGGCCGACGGCGCCCGCGGCGATGATCGGCCAGGGGGATGGCTGGACGGCGCGCGGCTCTTCGGGCGGCGGAAGCGACAACTGGAGAATCTCCCTCGACGGACTGTCGAGCATCTCCTCGGGTGTGTCACGGGCGTGACAAGTCGCATCTGCGCAGGA
>JAQGIJ010000166.1 GCA_028291285.1 Phenylobacterium sp.
GGCTCCTTCTGGGCCTACTACGAGCTCGGCTGGGGCGGCTGGTGGTTCTGGGATCCCGTCGAGAACGCCTCCTTCATGCCCTGGCTGGTGGCCGCGGCCCTGCTGCATTCGGCGATCGTGACCGAGAAGCGGGGCGCGCTCGCCGGCTGGACGGTGTTCCTGGCGCTCGGGGCCTTCACCTTCTCGATGCTGGGCGCCTTCCTGGTGCGTTCCGGCGTGCTCACCTCGGTGCACGCCTTCGCTGTCGACCCGACCCGGGGCGTCCTGCTGCTGATCATCCTCGGCGTCACCGCCGGCGGGGCCTTCGCCCTGTACGCCTGGCGCGCCCCGGCGCTCTCGCCGGGCGGGGTGTTCGCGCCGGTCAGCCGCGAGAGCGCGCTGGTGCTCAACAACATCCTGCTGGCCGCAGCGACCGCCACCGTGCTGCTGGGCACCCTCTATCCGCTGATCCGCGAGGCGATGACCGGCGAGGCGATCTCGGTGGGCCCGCCCTATTTCAACCTGACCTTCACGCCGCTGATGGCGGCGCTGTTGATCCTGCTGCCGTCCGGCCCCTTGCTCGCCTGGAAGCGCGGAGACGCCGGCGGCGCGGCGCAGCGGCTCTGGGCCGCGGCCCTCGTCGCCCTGGCGGTGGGCCTGGCGTCCTATGCGCTGGTCAGCCCGCGCAGGGCGCTGGGCGCTGCGGGCCTGGCGCTCGGCGCCTGGCTGATCGCCGGCGCCGCCGCCGAGCTTCTTGAACGGACGCGCGCCTTCCGTATCCCCGCGGCCGAGAGCTGGCGCAGGCTGGTGACCCTGCCGCGCGGGGCCTGGGGCATGACCCTGGCGCACCTGGGCCTGGGGGTATTCGTGCTCGGCGCCTGTTTCGAGACCGGCTGGCGGGCGGAGGCTGCCGAGACCCTGCCGCTCGGCGGCAGCCTCGACGTCGGCGGCTACCACCTGACCCTGCAGCAGGTGGGCGAGGTGGAAGGCCCCAACTACGATGCTGAGCGCGGACTCGTGTCGGTCACCCGGGCCGGCGCGCCGGTCTGCCGCGCCACGCCCGAGCGGCGGGTCTACGAGACCGGCGGCCAGACCACCTCGGAGGTCTCCATCTGCTATCGCGGTCCGAGCCACCTCTATGTCGTCCTGGGCGAGCGGCGGGCGGCGGCGGGCCGGCCCGTCTGGCTGGTGCGGGCGTACTGGAATCCCTGGGCCAGCCTGCTGTTCGCCGGGCCGGTGATCATGGCGCTGGGCGGGCTGGTCTCGCTCTCCGACCGGCGCCTGCGCTTAGGCATCGGCCACCGGCGCGAGCAGCCGGCGTGAGGGTCCGCGCGGTCCTGGCCGCGATCGCGGCCGTTCTCTGCATGGCCGCGGCCGCCGATCCCTCCGAACGTCTGCCCGATCCTGCCCAGGAAGCGCGCGCGCGGCACATTTTCGAGCAGGTGCGCTGCCTCGTCTGCCAGAACGAGTCCATCGACGACAGTGAGGCCGAGCTCGCCCGCGACCTGCGCGGGATCGTCCGCGACCAGGTGCGGCAGGGGCGCAGCGACGACCAGATCAAGCACTTCCTGGTCGACCGCTACGGCGAGTTCGTGCTGATGCGGCCGACCTTCTCGGCCGGCAACGCGGCGCTCTGGCTGGGTCCGTTCCTGGTCGTGGCGCTTGGAGGGATCCTGCTCGTCGTGCGCCTGCGCAGCCGCGCCGCCGAACCGGAGCTCGACGAAGCGGACGCCGAGCGCCTGCGACGGCTGACGGACGAAGCGCCCTGACACACCAGCGCCCCAGAACCGTCCTGATCCCGCGCCGCGGGTGACCTAAACGTAACTTGAGAGCCTTCCCGCTCTCGTGCATCGAACCTACGTTGTCGGGGCGCGCCCACGTGCGGCGCGCACAAGGATCAGAAGGCTTATGACTTCAAAGAAGACGGGTTACCTCCTTGGCGCGCTGGCCGGCGCTGGTGTTATGGCCGCCGCGGTGGCCGGCGCCGGGGTGCGGCTGCCGGCGGCCCATGCTGACCAGCCCCAGCTCATTCGCGCGTCGACCGCGCCGATCTTCGCGCCGCCGCCCGGTGCGCCCATGTCCTTCGCCGACATCTTCGACCGCGTCTCGCCGGCGGTGGTGTCGATCAATGTCACCAGCCGGGTGGACACCAGCGCGCTGCGCATCCCCGGTCTTCCCTTCGACCTGGTGCCGCGCGGCGGCGGCGGGGACGACGAGGACAACAACAACAGCGGCCCGCCCCAGGGTGGTCGCACCGACAAGGGCCAGCCGAAGCTGCCGGCCCAGCAGTCCGCCGGCTCCGGCTTCTTCATCTCGCCGGACGGCTACGTCGTCACCAACAACCACGTCGTGGAGAACGCCGAGACCATCAAGGTCGTCCTGAAGGACGAGACCGAGCTCGACGCCACCGTCGTCGGCCGCGACGAGGCCACCGACCTGGCGGTGATCAAGGTCAAGGGCGGCAAGGGGCCGTTCCCCTTCGTCAACTTCGAGAACTCCGCGCGCCCGCGCGTCGGCGACTGGGTGATCGCCGTGGGCAACCCGTTCGGCCTCGGCGGCACCGCCACGGCCGGGATCATCTCCGCCTACGGCCGCGACATCGGCGAGACCTTCGTCGACTACATCCAGATCGACGCCCCCATCAACCGCGGCAATTCCGGCGGTCCGACGTTCGACATCTACGGCCGGGTGATCGGGGTGAACACGGCGATCTTCTCGCCCTCCGGCGGCTCGGTGGGCATCGGCTTCGCCATTCCGGCCGAGGTGGCCGACCAGGTGACCAAGACGTTGATCGGCGGCCACGCCATCGAGCGCGGCTACATCGGCGCCACCATCCAGAACTTCACCTCGGAAATGGCCGAAGCCCAGGGTATGGGCGAGCAGCGCGGCGCCATCATCGCCGACCTGGCGGCGGGCGGGCCGTCGCAGCGCGCGGGTCTTGCGGCTGGCGACGTGATCGTCTCCGTCAACGGCCATACTGTGAAGACCTCCTCCGAGCTCACGCGCGAGGTGGCCAAGGCCCGGCCTGGTGACGTCCTGCGCCTCGACGTGATCCGCGATGGGCGTCATCGCACCGTCGATGTGCGCTCGGGCGTGCGGCCGTCGGAGAAGGAGCTGGCCGCCAACGAGAACTCGCCGGACGGCCAGGGCGGCGGCGGCTCGGGCGCGCCGCAGGCGCCGCACGCGCCGATGATCCTGGGCCTGACGCTCTCGCCGCTCGACGAGCCCACCCGCCGCCAGCTCGGCCTGCCCGCGACCGTCCACGGCGCGGTGGTGTTGGCCGTGGATTCCAGCTCCGACGCCGGCCAGAAGGGTCTGAAGCGCGGCGACGTCATCGTCCGCGCCGGGGACACGCCGGTCTCCAGCGCGGCCGAGGTCTCGGCTGCGGTGCAGTCCGCCAAGAAGGCCAAGCGGCAGAGCGTGCTGCTGGGCGTCTACCGTGGCGGACGGACGCTCTTCCTTCCGCTGAAGATCGAGGGTTAGGCTCCGACAAAGGGCCGGGGGGCTGACATGCGGATCCTGATCGTGGAGGACGACGTGGAGGCGGCCGACGCCATGGAGCGCGGCCTCTCCGAGGCCGGCCACGCCTGCGTGCGCGCGGCCGACGGCCAGGCCGGTCTCGAAGCCTCGCACACGGGGCCCTTCGACGTGATGATCGTCGACCGGATGATGCCGCGCATGGACGGCGTCAGCCTGCTGGAGAGCCTGCGGCGCGAGGGCGACGCCACCCCGGTGCTGTTCCTCTCGGCGCTGGGAGAGGTCGGCGATCGCGTGACGGGCCTGAAGGCCGGGGCCGACGACTACCTGGTCAAGCCCTACGCCTTCGCCGAGCTGATCGCGCGCGTCGAGGCGCTGGCCCGCCGGCGCGAGACCGGTTCGGTGCAGACGCTGCTTCGCGTGGGCGATCTGGAGATGGATCTGATCGGCCGCACGGTCCACCGCCAGGGCAAGGAGATCGACTTGCAGCCCCGGGAGTTCCAGCTCCTGGAGTTCCTGATGCGGCACGCCGGCCAGTCGGTCACCCGCACCATGCTGTTGGAGAAGGTCTGGGAATACCACTTCGACCCGCAGACCAACGTCATCGACGTCCACGTCTCGCGCCTGCGCTCGAAGATCGACAGGGGCTTCGACCGGCCCATGCTGCAGACCGTGCGGGGCGCAGGCTACCGGCTGGATGCCTAGATCCCGCGGGCTGGAGATGCGCCTGCCGCGCATCTTCCGCACCACCCCGTTCCGGCTGACGCTGCTCTTCCTGGCGCTGTTCGCCGCCGCCGCCAGCGCCTTCCTGGCCTACATCTATGTGGCCACCGCCGGCGAGGCGACCCGCCGCACGGACCGCGAGATCACCCGCGAGATGCGCTCGCTCGTGGCCGCCTACGACCGCGCCGGCGTCGATGCGGTCAACCAGTCGCTGATCGAGCGCGCCGCCAGCGAGCGGCCCTTCCTCTACCTGCTGATGAGCCCGGACGGGAAGCGGATCTCCGGCTCGATCGAGGAATCCCCCGTCGAGCACTTCCAGGGCCAGCCGGACTGGACGACCTTCCAGGTCTCCGACGTCCAGGGCGGCCGGGTGGTCAAGCACCCGGCGCGCGGCCTGCAGGAGCGGCTGCACGGCGGCGAGATCCTGTTCGTCGGCGCTGACGTCGGCGAGGACCAGGCCTATGTGGTCAAAGTGGTCCGTGCGCTCTGGGGCGCGGGCGCGCTGGTGATCATCCTGGGGCTCGCCGGCGGCGTGCTGGTCAGCCGCAACGTCTCGCGCAGCATGGCGAGCCTCACCGAAGTGGTGGACGCGGTGCGGGGCGGGGACCTCGCCGCGCGCGCGGCGGTGCGCGGCGCCCGCGACGAGTTCGACGAGCTGGCCGCCGGCGTCAACGAGATGCTGGACCGGCTGGAACGCTCGATGGCGGGCCACCGCCACGCCGGCGACGCCATCGCCCACGATCTGCGTTCGCCGCTCACCCGCCTGCGCGCGCGGCTCGAGGCGGCCTACATCGACGTGGAGGCCGGCAGGGGCGACCCCACCCAGGCCCTGGTCCAGGCCCTGGAGGACACCGACGGGGTGCTGAAGACCTTCGCCGCCGTCCTATCCATCGCCCGGCTGCAGGCCGCCGGGACCGCGCCCGACCCGGTGCTGTTCGATCCCGCTGAGCTCGCCTCCGGCGTCGCCGAGCTCTACGAGCCGCTCTGTGAGGAGAAGGGGATCGATTTCGACGCCGAGCTGACCCACGGCCTGGCCGTGCGCGCCAACCGCGAGTTCCTGGCCCAGGCCCTGGCCAACATCCTCGACAACGCCGTCAAGTACACGCCAGCCGGCGGGGCGATCATGCTGCGCCTGCGCCGCCGCTCCTCCGGCGAGGTGGAGATGTCGGTGACCGACACCGGCCCCGGCGTGCCGGAAGCCGATCGCGAGCGCGT
>JAQGIJ010000007.1 GCA_028291285.1 Phenylobacterium sp.
GATCAGCTCCCAGAGCTGGGCTTCCTGAAGCGGCTTGGTCTCAGCGGTGACCGGCAGGTGGCGGAAGGCGATGCCCTTCAGGTCGGTGTGCGGATAGGTCGACTGCGGATGGTTGGAGACCACCGCGACGATCTCCATGGCCAGCTCCCCCTGCCGCCAGCGCCAGATCAGGTCGGCCAGGCAGTGGTCCTGCTGCGAGGCCAGGATCATCACCCGGCGGCGCTGCTTGGGATCGCGCAGCCGCCAGTCCATCGCGAGCTCCTCGCCGAGCTGACCGATCGCCGCGCCCAGCGCCTCGCGGTCGCCGTCGCCCGGATCGAACACCACCCGCATGAAGAAGCGGCCGCTCTCCTCGTCGTCATACTGCTGGGCGTCGAGGATGTTGGCGCCGCGCTCGAACAGCGCCGCCGCCACGCGGGCGACGATCCCCGGCTGGTCGGGGCAGGAGAGGGTCAGGATCATAGCGGCTCCTCGACAATCAGGCCGAACTCGGCGGCCGAATGGCCGAGCCAGCGCCAGAAGCTCGCGGCCATGCTGCGGAACACGGCCAGGCGGAAGCGCTCGCCATCCTGCGTGCGCCAGAGCACCGTGCCGATGTGGGCGATCTGGGTGACCGCCACGGCGTCGGCGGCGAACACATCCGGGTGCAGGTCGAGCGCGACCCCCTTGGCCAGCGCCCGGCGCGCCGCGGGACCTGCGACCTCGACCACCGCATAGCCGTCAGACTGGTCGCATACCGAGGCCAGGCCGCCGAGTTCCTGCGTCAGCCGGCCGGCGAGGTCCCCACTTCCGTCGGCGACCGCCAGCCAGCGCCCGGGCCCCACGCCAAGCCAGGCGAGCGCGTCGGTCCCACACCGCGCCGGGCCCGCGGGCGGCTGGACGCCGAACGCCTCGGCCAGGCGGGCGCCAAGCGCAGCCCCGGCCTCCTTGCGCGCGACGACGCTGGCAATCTGCAAGTTCACGCCGAGGCGGACCGTGACCCCGGGCGCGCCATCGAGACGCCCGGTCCGGCCGGGCGCCACCGCAAGCGCCGCAGCCGGCGCGAGGCTCAGGGTCTCAGCCACGCAGCCGCCCTCCTTCGGGATCGACGAAAACGGGGTCGCAGAGCTCGATCTCCAGCGGCGCGCCGCGCACGGGATCGAAGGCCTGGACCACCTCGCCATGACGCTCCGGCCCGCGGCGGACGAGCCCCAGCCCGATCCAGCCCTGCATCTGCGGCGAATAGCAGACCGAGGTCAGGTGGCCCTGATAGGCCGCAGGGTCCGCGCCGGAGCCCCGCGGCAGGACCAGGGCGCCGGCCCGCAACCGCTTCGACCGATCGACCGGGCGCACGCCCACCAGCGCAGGGCGATCGGGATCGACGAGCCCGGGCCGACCGGCCATGACGCGGCCGACGTAGTCCTTCCTGCGCGACATCATCTTGCCCATGCCCAGGTCCCGCGCGGTGGTCTGGCCGTTCAGCTCGCCGCCCGCCGCGTGGCCCTTCTCGATCCGCAGCACGCCCAGCGCCTCGCTGCCATAGGGCGTGATGTCGAAGGCCGCGCCGGCCTCGAGGATGGCCTGCGCCAGGCCGGCGCCGAACCGCGCCGGGACCGCGACCTCATAGGCCCGCTCGCCGGAGAAGGAGACGCGGAACAGCCTGGCCGGCGTCCCGCCGCAGATGGTGACCGCGCCGGCGGCCATATAGGGGAAGGCCTGGTCCTCAAGGTCGAACTGCAGGTCGACGAGCGCGCGCAGCACCTCGCGCGAGCGCGGGCCGGCGATGGCGTACTGCGACCACTGCTCGGTCACGGAGACCATCTGGACGTCGAGCTGCGGCCACAGCGCCTGGTGGCAGAACTCGAGGTGCTGCATCACCCGGCCGGCGTTCACCGTGGTGGTGGTCATGACGTAGTGGTCGTCGGCCAGCCGCGAGGTCGTGCCGTCGTCGAGCACGAAGCCGTCCTCGCGCAGCATCACCCCGTAGCGGGCGCGGCCCACCGCCAGGTTCGAGAAGGTGTTGATGTAGACCCGGTCGAGGAAGGCGCCGGCGTCGGCCCCCTGGATGTCGATCTTGCCGAGCGTCGAGACGTCGGTGAAGCCCACCGCGCGGCGCACCGCCGCGGCCTCGCGGCTGACGCTCTGCAGCCAGTCGGTCTCCCCGGCCTGCGGATACCACTGCGCCCGCAGCCAGGGGCCGGTCTCGGTGAAGACCGCGCCGCGGGCGCTCGCCCAGCCGTGGCTGGCGGTCAGCCGGATGGGGCGGAAATCGCGGCCGCGATGCGGGCCCGCCAGCGCGCCGATCGCCACCGGGACGGTGGGCGGCCGGGCGATCGGCACGCCCGCCTCGGCCATGGGGCCTCCGGTGATCTCGGCCATGATCGCCTGGCCGAGCACCGCACCCGAGCGGCCCTGGTCGGTCCCCATGCCGAGCGTGGTGTAGCGCTTCAGGTGCTCGAGCGCGCGGAAGCCTTCCTGGGCGGCGAGCGCCACGTCCTTGTCGGTGACGTCGTTCTGCAGGTCGACGA
>JAQGIJ010000210.1 GCA_028291285.1 Phenylobacterium sp.
CTGGAGATCGAGGCCGACGATCTCGGCGCCGCACTGCGCTGGGAGCCGTCGCGCGGCGGCGCCCTGTTCCCGCACCTCTACGAACCGCTGGAAACCCGCCACGTGCGCGCCGTCGCCGAAGCGCCGCTGGACGCCGACGGGATTCCGCAGCTGGGGGAGTTGGCGTGAGCCCCGCGGCGTCCGTCACCCTCTCCCCGCGTGCGGGGAGAGGGTTGGGTGAGGGGTGGCGCGAGCCTCGCGGCCCGCAACGGCGGCGCAGCCAGGATCCTCGCGCCACCTCGGCAGTTGGGGCGCGGCTGAGCCACCCCTCACCCAACCCTCTCCCCACGCGGTGGGGAGAGGGCTTTGTCGGCGGGCTCGCATGAGCCTGCTCCACGGCCTGGCCACGCGGGCGCTCAGGGCGCTCGATCCGGAGGACGCCCATGGCCTGGCGATCCGCGCGCTCGAGGCGGGCCTTGGGCCGCGCGCCGGCCGCGACGACCCGATCCTGGCGACGCAGGTCGCCGGCTTGGCGCTGCCCAGCCCCGTGGGCCTTGCGCCCGGGTTCGACAAGAACGCCCAGGTGTTCGCACCCATGCTGCAGGCGGGCTTCGGCTTCGTGGAATGCGGCACGGTCACGCCGCTGCCGCAGGCCGGCAACCCGCGCCCGCGGCTCTTCCGGCTGGCCGAGGACCGGGCGGTGATCAACCGCATGGGCTTCAACAACGACGGCGTCGAAGCCTTCGCCGCACGACTCGCGCGGCGGGGCCCGGGCGTCGTGGGCGCCAACATCGGGGCCAACAAGGATTCCGACGACCGGATCGGCGACTACGTCACCGGCCTCACGCGCCTCTGGGGGCTGGCCGACTATTTCACCATCAACATCTCCTCGCCGAACACCCCGGGCCTGCGCGCGCTGCAGACCAGGGCCGCGCTGCAGGAGCTGCTGGGGCGGCTGGCCGAGGCGCGCGACGCCCTGCCGCGCGAGGGCCGGGTCCCGATGTTCCTCAAGGTGGCGCCGGACCTCGAGGACGGCGAGGTCGAGGCGATCGTCGAGACCGTGCTGGCCAGCGGGCTGGCCGGCGTCATCGTCGCCAACACCACGGTCTCCCGCCCGGCCCTGGCGTCGCGCTTCGCCGGCGAGACCGGCGGGCTCTCCGGCGCGCCGCTGAAGAGCCTGGCGACGGAGAAGCTTCGCGCCTTTCGCCAGGCCGCGGCCGGGCGGCTGGTGCTGATCGGCGCCGGCGGGGTGGCGAGCGGCGCGGACGCCTACGAGCGGATCCGCGCCGGCGCCTGCGCGGTGCAGCTCTATTCGGCGCTGGTGTTCGAGGGCCCGGCCCTCGTCGGCCGGATCAAGCGCGAGCTGGCCCAGCGCCTGCGCGCCGATGGCTTCCGCGGCGTAAACGATGCCGTAGGCGCTGGCTGATACCAATAGCCCTGCCCGAAGGTTCCGCCCGGCCGCGTTGCCGAAGCGGGCCTTGTGGATTACGGGATTAGGACATGGCGGACGCGCCCACGCCGCAGGAGTTGCCGAGAGTTCCCAAGCGCCGCCTGCCCTTGCCCGGCGGCCTCTCCGCCCGTCTGCTGCTGCTGACCATCCTGTTCGTGGCGCTCGGCGGCGCGCTGACGCTGCCGCCGGCGCTGGCCGCCTATGAGCGGCAATGGCTGCTCGACCGGGTGCGCGCGGCCGAGCTCGCCTCCCTGGCGCCCGAGGTCGCCCCCGACCGGGTGGTGAGCGAGCAGCTGAAGGCGCAGTTCCTGAACGGCGCCGGCGTGGACATCGTGGCGGTCTCGGTGGACGGCATCCGCTCGCTGGTGTTCGCCCAGCCCCGGCCGGGAGCGTCGACGCGCGCGCCCTATCTCGTCGACCTGCGCGAGCGCGCGCCCGGGCTGGGCTGGCTCGCCCCCTTCCGCACCCTGCTGGGCCCAGACGGCCGACGCGTGCGGGTGATGGCCGAGCCGCGCTTCCGCAAGGCCGACTTCGTGGAGTTCGTGGCGCCGGACAGCGAGCTGAAGCGGGCGCTCGCCAGCTACCTCTGGCGTCTGGTGCTGATCGTCGCCTTCGTCTCCACCATTACCGGCATCCTGGTCTACCTGACCCTCAACCTCTTCCTGGTCCGCCCCATGCAGCGGATCACCCGGGCGATGGAGCGGTTCCGCGCCGACCCCGAGGACCCCAAGGCGCGCGTCGAGCTTTCCGGCCGGCGCGACGAGATCGGCCGGGCCGAAGCCGAGCTCGACCGGATGCAGGCGGACCTGCGCGCCGCCCTGCACTCCCGCGCCCGCCTGGCGGCGCTCGGCGAGGCGGTGGCCAAGATCAACCACGACCTGCGCAACATGCTGACCAGCGCCCAGATCGCCTCGGAGCGGCTGGCGGCGCTGAAGGACCCGAAGGTGAGCCAGGCGCTGCCCCGGCTCGAACGGGCGCTGGACCGGGCGGTGAGGCTCGCCACCGACGTGCTGACCTACGGCAAGAGCCAGGAGCCCGCGCCCCAGGTGCGCGCCGTCCGGCTCGCCGGCGCCGTGGAGGCGGCCGCCGAGGAGGCGCGGCTCTCCGACGACGGCGTCAAGCTCGCCAACGAGGTCGGCCCCGGCGACCAGGTGATGGCCGACCCCGACCAGCTGTACCGCATCCTCGTCAACCTGCTGCGCAACGCCCGCGAGGCCATCGAGCACCAGGACGGCCGCGCCGAGCCCGGCCTGATCCGGGTCTGGCTGTCGCAGGCCGACGGCTCCAGCGTGGTGGGGGTGGTGGACAACGGGCCCGGCCTGCCGGAGCGGGCGCGCGACCGGCTCTTCCAGCCCTTCGCCGGCTCCAGCCGCCCGGACGGTGCGGGCCTCGGCCTCGCCATCGCCCGGGAACTGGCGGTCGGCCATGGCGGCGACCTCACGCTGGCGCAGTCCAGCCCCGCGGGCGCGGTCTTCGAGCTGCGCCTGCCCGGCGCCCCGCCCAAGTTGCCGGTGCGCGAGCCCAAGGCGCGGAGCTCGGCCTAGAAACCCCGCGCCACGCCCTCGCGGCGGGGATCCGCGCCGCCGCGCAGGCCCTGCGGCGTCACCTCGACGCCCTGGATGCCGGAGCCCTCCGCGCCGGAGCCCTGGGTCAGCTTCACGCCCTTGGCGGCGAGGCCGTCGACCACGCCCGGCGGGAACTTGGCGATCTCGGCGTCATAGGTGGCCCCGCGGGCGATCAGGTTCGGAAGGTTGATCGCCTCCTGCACCGGCAGCTTCCAGTCGAGCACGCCCACCACCGCCTTCAGGTCATAGGCGATGATCGCCGGGCCGCCCGGCGAGCCCATGGCGGCGACGAACCGGCCCTGGGGGTCGAGCACGAGGGTCGGGCTCATCGCCGAGCGCGGCCGCTTGCCGGGCGCGACGGCGTTGGCCGCGGGCGCGCCGTCCGCCTCCTTCGGCGAGAAGGAGAAGTCGGTGAGCTGGTTGTTGAGGAAGAAGCCGTCGACCATCCGGCCGGAGCCGAAGACGCTCTCCACCGTGGTGGTCATGGAGACCACGTTCCCCTCGGCGTCGACGATCACCAGCTGGGTGGTGCCGCCGGGCTCGAGGGTGTGGTCGGGGGCGCGCACGCCGGCGCCCGGCGGAACGCCGGGGGCGGGGGGCGGTCCGGCCACCGGCCCGATCAGCTTGGCGCGCTGGTCCAGATAGGCCTTGCTGAGCAGGCCCTCGGTGGGGACCGGGACGAAGTCGGGATCGCCCAGATAGCGGTCGCGGTCGGCGTACATCAGCCGGCTCGCCTGGGAGAACAGGTACCAGCCCTGCGGGTCCGTCGGGCCGTGGGCGGGGATGTCGGTCCGCTCCAGGAGGCCGAGCGCCTCGAGCACGGCGGGGCCGCCCGCCGGCGCCGGCGGCAGGCAGACCACATAGATGCGATAGGGGCGGCAGAGCGCCGGCCCGGCCTTGGGTTTGTAGCCGGCGAGGTCGGCGAGCGTCAGCGAACCGGGCAGGTCGCCCTGATGCACGCGCGCGACGATGTCCTGCGCGATCTTGCCCTGCAGCAGGCCGGCCGGCCCTTCGGCGGCGATCTTGCGCAGGCTCGCCGCATAGGCGGGGTTCTTGAGGATGTCGCCCTGGCGGATGCGCGTGCCGTCGGGCTTGGTGAAATAGGCCGCCGCGTCCGGGGTGGCGGCCTGCGGGAACCTGGAATTGGCCGCGTCGGCCATGCGCTTGGGCACGGGGAAGCCCTCGTCGGCCAGCCGCTCGCCGTCGGCGAACAGGCTGCCCCAGGCGAGCCTGCCGTGCTGGGACTGGGCGAGCGAGAGCATGGCGATGGCGCCGGGAACCCCCGTCGAGCGGCCGCTGAGGATGGCGGTGATGTAGGACAGCGGCTTGCCGTCGGGGCCCAGGAACATGTCGGGCGTGGCGCCCGCCGGCGCGGTCTCGCGCCCGTTGTAGGCGGTCGCCTGGCGCGTCCTGGCGTCGTAGTAGACCATGAA
>JAQGIJ010000216.1 GCA_028291285.1 Phenylobacterium sp.
GGCCGCACCCAGCGCAGCCGGCTGGTCCCGGAGACCATCGACTTGGGCCAGGGGAAGGCGCGCACGACCTGCTCGACCATCTCCGCCACGAACTGCGGCGTCGGCCGGCCGGGCTTGTGCTGGTGGGCGAACCAGACGCCGTCACGCTCGATCAGCTGCTCGCGCGTCAGGCCGGTGGAGCGCAGGAAGCCCTCGATGGCCTGGTCGGGCGCGCCGACCCGGGGGCCTTTGCGCTCCTCGTGCCGGTCGGCCTGCGCCGGCGGCAGCCCCTCGGCCACCAGCGTCAGCCGCCTGGGCCCGGCGAAAGTCTTCAGCGCCTCCGGCAGGAAGCCCTCCGCCGCCAGCCGCTCGCGCGCCATCCGCTCCAGGTCGCGCGCCGCCTGCGCCTGCATGCGCGCGGGGATCTCTTCGGAGAACAGTTCGAGAAGGAATTGAGGCATTTACAAAATTTCAGTGTCACGACGCTGCGGGATTTGGTCCCCCTTCCCCCTCGACGGGGGAAGGGCCGGGGATGGGGGTGGAGGCTGAGCATCCCCAATCGTGGCGCTGATCGGCTGCGAGCCGAGAGCGCTTCCGACGGCATCCACAGCAGGCGCACCCCCACCCAACCCTCCCCCATCGAGGGGGAGGGCAAGGGCTTTTTCGACCGTCTCCAGGACGGTCTCGATGTCGTTCAGCACCTGCACATCGCTGAAGCGCAGCACGCGATAGCCCTGCCCCTCCAGCCACGCGGTCCGCTCGATGTCGCGCAACGCGACCTCGGCAAGCCGCTCGTGGACGCCGCCCTCGACCTCGATCACCAGCCGCTTCGAATGGCAGGCGAAGTCGGCGATGAAGCGCCCGACAGGCGCTTGCCGCCGGATATGGGCGTCCAGCTTGCGCAGCCGCTCCCAGAGCAGCCGTTCGGGCAGGTTCATCCGCGCCCGCAGGCCTCTCGCCCGTCGCACGGCGCCGGGCCGATGGCTGGCATGCTCGAACATCACGCGTTGACGCCCTGCTGGGCCACCCAGGCTTCCGCGCACATTTTGCACAGGTCGCGGATGCGGCCGATGTAGCTCTGGCGCTCGGCGACGGCGATCGCACCGCGGGCGTCCATGATGTTGAACAGGTGCGAGGCCTTCAGCACGTGGTCGTAGGCCGGCAGCACCAGCGCCTGGCCCTGGCGGCCGCGGGCCCCGAGGATCTGCGGCACCATGCGCTCCATGTCCTCGAACTGGCGCTTGAAGGTCGGCACGTCGGCCGCCTCCTGCTCGAAGGCGGAGAACTGCTGCTCGTTGGCCAGGAAGATCTCCCCGTAGGAGAATTCCTCGTTGTACGCGAGTTCGTAGACGCTCTCCTTGTTCTGCAGATAGAGCGCCAGCCGTTCCAGGCCATAGGTCAGCTCGCCGGCCACCGGGAACACGTCCAGGCCGCCGACCTGCTGGAAGTAGGTGTACTGGGTGATCTCCATGCCGTCGCACCAGACCTCCCAGCCGAGGCCCCAGGCGCCCACGGTGGGGTTCTCCCAGTCGTCCTCGACGAAGCGGATGTCGTGCACCAGCGGGTCGATGCCGATCGCCTCCAGCGAGCCGAGATAGAGCTCCTGCAGGTTCGCCGGATTGGGCTTCAGGATCACCTGGTACTGGTGGTGCTGGTGCAGCCGGTTGGGGTTCTCGCCATAGCGGCCGTCGGCCGGCCGGCGCGAGGGCTGGACATAGGCCACCCGCCAGGGCTTGGGCCCGAGCGCGCGCAGCACGGTCATCGGGCTCAGCGTCCCGGCGCCGACCTCGACGTCATAGGCCTGCACGATGGTGCAGCCCTGGCGGCTCCAATAGTCGTGGAGTTTCAGGAACAGGCCCTGAAACGAAAGCGGCTTCTCAGGCATAAGGGGGGCTGTTTCGCGAGGCGCAAAAAAAGTCGGCGGACCATAGGGCCCGCCGACCTTCGCTTCAAGCTGCGCCGAAGGGCCGGCGCGAGCCTCGTTCTCCTCAGTTGCCCTTGGCCGACGAGTGCTTGCCGGCGCGGGACATCGGGCCGCCGTACTTGGCGCGGTTCTCGGGGGTGTCCGGGATCGGCCCGTTGGTCGTGGTGGTGGTCGTGGCGCTGGCGCCCTGGCCGTAGGTGGTGGCCGAGGTCGCGGACACGCCGGTCGAGCTCGAGCCGCTCGGGTCGGTGGTCCCGGCGCTCGTCCCGCTGGTGGTCCCGGTGGACATGTCCGCGCCGGTGGCGGCGCCGGCGCCCGGGGCGGCGCCGCTGGTCGAGGAACTCGAGCCCGGCGCCATCGAGCCGCTCATGCCGCCGCTGGCGCCTGCGCCGGCGCTGCCGCTCGGCGTGGTCATGCTGCCGGTGGCGCCGGAGGTGGTGTCGTTGACCGCCCCGCTGGTGGAGCTGGGGGCGGAGGTCGACTGGGCGTAGGCGGCGCCGGCCAACAGGCCGCAGGCCGCCACCGCGCCGAAGAGGTAGTTCAATTTCATGGTTCAGATCTCCTGGTTTTCACAGCTGGTCGATCCCCCGCCGGACCCCTCAACGTTTGCGCTCCGTCGTGGTTTGCGACGTGGTGCTCTTGGTCGTCGTCGTCTGGCCGGACGTGGTGGTCGCCGGCGCATTGGCCGTGGCCGCCGCCGGCTGGGCGCTTGACCCCGCCGCCGCGGCGTCGCCCGCGCCCGCGGCGCCCGGCATCAGGACGCCGTCGACGACCTGCAGCACGCCGTTGGAGGTGATCACGTCGGCCTGGATGATGGTGGCGTTGTCCGCCTTCAGCACCTCGCCCGTGCCGTCGAGCACGATCGGGTTGCCGGCCACCGAGGGCACCGGGCCCTTCGCGCCCTTGATCTTCGTGGAGTCCACCCGGGCGTTGATCACGTGATGGGTGAGCAGCTTCTGCAGGCCGTCCTTGTCGGCCATCAGCCTGTCGAGCTGGCCGGGCGGCAGGGCGGCGAAGGCCGCGTCGGTGGGGGCGAAGACGGTCAGGTTCTGGTTGTTCTTCAGCACGCCGGTGAGGTTGGTGGCGTCCGTCGCCTTCAGGAAGGTGGTGAACTGGCCGGATCCACGCAGGGTCTCGACCAGGTCGCCATGCGGCGTGACCCTGGCGATCGAGGCGCCCGGCGCGGCCGTGGCGGCGGGCGCGGCCGCGGCGGCCGGCGTGGCGGACTGCTTCACCGCCCAGGCCGTGCCCTGGGTCTGGCTGGCGGCCGGCGCGTCGGAGGTCGGCTTGCCGGTGGCCTTGGCCGCCGACGACTGGGTCTTGGCTGCGGCGGCCGGCGCCTGGGCGCAGGCCAGGCCGGGGACGCCGAGGGCTGCGGCGAGGGCCGCGGCGGCGGCGGCGTTGAGAACCGTTCTGGTTGACATCGTATCCTCGAGCAGAGGGCCAAGCGGTGAAACGCGCGGCGAGAGCTTCCGCGCTCACTACGCTCGGCGAAGCTTAGAGGTTGCCCCGCCTCACGCCGTCGTGAACGCGAAGATCGCGGCGGCGGCTGCGCGGTCCTCTTCGCCTGTTCTGGGGGCAAGATTCGCCCAATCCATGGGCGCCTCGAGCGCGGTTTGCTCGCATATCCGGCAGCGCTTGGGTTCTTAACGCCGCAGGGCGCCTGCCGGGCCTGCCTTCTCCGTCACCACCGCTAGCGTCCCCGAGCCGTTGCGCGA
>JAQGIJ010000278.1 GCA_028291285.1 Phenylobacterium sp.
CAGCCAGTCCCTGATCGGCGACCCCTATGTGGCGCTGGCGCTGGCGGCGACCTCGACCGAAAGGCTCGGCCTGGGGATCGGGGTGACCAATCCGGTCACGCGGCATGCGGCGGTCGCGGCCAGCGCCATCGCCTCGGTGCAGGCGGCTTCCGGCGGGCGCGCGGTGCTGGGCATCGGCCGGGGCAACTCGTCGCTGGCCTTCCTGGGGGCCGCGCCGGCCTCGCTGGCGGCGTTCGGGGACTACATCCGGCTGCTGCAGGCCTATCTCGCCGGCGGCGGCGTGCCGGTGGAGGAGCTGCTGGCCCGGGGCGACGGCCTGACCTCGCTCGACCCTGCGAGCCTTGGGCGCGCGCCGGCGGAAAGCCGGCTGCAATGGCTGGACCCGGCGACGCCGAAGGTCCCGGTCGAGGTCGCCGCCACCGGGCCGAAGGCCATCGCCATGGGCGTGGCCCTGGGAGACCGGCTGTCGTTCTCGGTGGGCGCCGACGAGGGCCGGCTCGCCGGAGCGGTCGCCACCGCCCGCAGCGCCGCCGAAGCCGAGGGCCGGACCGTGCCGATCCGCTTCACCGCCTACGTCAGCCTGGCCACCCTGCCCGACCTCGCCAAGGCGCGCCGGCTGGCGGCGCCGGACGTCGCCATGCACGCCCACATCGCCGCCATGAGCGCTGCCAACCTCGCCGCGCTCTCTGCGGAGGAACGCCGGGTCACCGAGCAGATCGCCCAGGCCTACGACATGACCCGTCACGCCCGCCACGGCGCCCAGACCGAGGCGATGGACGAGGCCTTCATCGACGCCCACGCCATCGTCGGCACGCCCACGGCCTGCGTCGAGCGCCTGCGCCGGCTGGCCGGCCTGGGCCTGGACCGCCTCGTCCTGATGCTGCCGCCGCCGCTGAAGGGCGACGCGCGCCAGTCCTACGAGATCGTGGTCGGCGAGGTCCTGCCGGCCTTCGCCGCCGGAAGCTGACGCCCGGGCGCAGGGGCGCCATGCTGCAGCCCGGCGCCCCCAAGAGGCCGCCGGAACCGATGCAGGAGGAGGAGCGGCGATGATTCTCGAGGGCAGGGTGGCGATCGTCACCGGGGCTGGGCGCGGCATCGGCCAGGCGGTCGCGCGGACCCTGGCGGCGGAAGGCGCCAAGGTGGTGGTCAACGACTACGGGGTCGACGCCGACGGCCTGACGCCCCGCAGCGGCCCGGCCGCGGAGACGGTGGAGCTGATCCGCCAGGCCGGCGGCGAGGCGGTCGCCAACGCCGGCTCGGTGGCCGACGAGGCCGACGTCGCGGCCCTGGTGCAGACCGCGCTCGACGCCTTCGGCCGAATTGACATCCTCGTCAACAACGCCGGCATCATCATCCGCAACCTCCTCCTGGAGACGCCCGTGGCCGACTGGGACCGGCAGGTGGCGACCCACCTGCGGGCCGGGTTCCTCACCGCGCGCGCGGCCGCGCCGCACATGCAGGCGCAGGGCTTCGGCCGGATCGTCAACTTCACCTCGCTCTCCGGCCTGGTCGGGATGCCGGGCTCCAATGCCTACACCGCGGCCAAGGCCGGCGTGCTCGGGCTCACCTGGCTGCTGGCGGCCGAGCTCTGCTTCTACGGGATCACGGTCAACGCGGTGGCGCCCAGCGGCTCGACGCGGATGGACGTCGGCTTTCCACAGAGCGTGCAGCGCCTGCGCCGAGCCTATGGCGCCGTGGGCGCGACGCCGGTCACGGCCGAGAACCGCCCGCCGGAGGCGGTCGGCGCCCTGGTCGCCTATCTCGCTTCGGAGGAGGCGGCCTATATCAACGGCCAGACAATCGCCGTCACCGGCGACCGCATCAGCCTCTGGTCGAGGCCCGAGATCACCGCCTCGGCCTTCGAGACCGGTCCCTGGACGGTGGAGGCCCTGCGCCGGCGCTTCCGCGCCACCCTCGGCGAAGGGCTCGTGAACGATCCGCCGGAGCTTTCCACAACGTAACGGGCGGAAATCACGAAGCGATCGTCCGAGGTCGGCTGGACGGCGAGGCCCCGCGCGCCTACGTTTTGGCGGAGATGGAAGTTTCCACGAAAGCCGCCGCGCGCGGGCGACCGCGCGAATTCTGCGTCGACGCGGCCCTGGCCGCGGCGCTCCGCGTCTTCTGGAGCAAGGGCTACGAGGGCGCTTCGCTGAGCGAGCTGACCGAGGCCATGGGCATCACCCGACCCAGCCTCTACGCCGCCTTCGGCAACAAGGAGGAGCTCTTCAGGAAGGCGCTCGACCTCTACGAGCACGACAAGCTGGCCTATGTCCGCTCAGCGCTCGAGGCGCCGACCGCCCGCGGGGTGGCCGAGCGGCTGCTGCTCGGGGCGCTGGAGATGCAGACCACCGGCTCCGACCCGCGCGGCTGCCTGGGCGTGATCAGCTCGACGGCCTGCGGCGCGGAGGCGGAGTCGATCCGCCGCGAGGTGGTGGCCCGCCGCGCCTCGTCCGACGCGGCCCTGCTGCGGCGGTTGGAGCGCGCCAAGGCCGAGGGCGACCTGCCCGACCACATCGAGCCGGCGGGCCTGGTGAACTACCTCGGCGCCGTGATCCAGGGGCTCTGCATCCAGGCCGGCGCGGGCGCCAGGCCCGAAGACCTCCGCCGCCTGGTGGCGACGACGCTGGACCTCTGGCCCGGCCGCTGAGACCCAGCTCGACGCATCGCAAAAAATTCTATACCGATCGGTTGGCGGCGCCATTGACGCACTGCAACATGCCCCCATATTCGTACCAATCGGTATGATATGGGGCGCGCCGGACGGGGCTCCCCTTTTGCGGAGAGCTCGATGCCGGCCTACACCTTCAGACAAGCCGCCGCCCTGCTCGGGACCCTGATGCTGGCGGGCTGCGGCGCCTCGGCCCAGACCAGCGCGCCGGCGGCCCCGCCACCGGTCGTGCAGGTGACGCCGGTCGTCTTCAAGTCCCTGCCGCAGTGGGACGACTTCACCGGCCGGCTGGAACCGGTGGACAGCGTCGCCCTGCACCCGCGGGTCTCCGGCGAGATCGTCGCGGCGACATTTGCCGAAGGCGCGCGGGTCCGCAAAGGCCAGCTGCTCTTCCAGATCGATCCCCGTCCCTTCCAGGCCGAAGTCGACCGGCTGCGGGCCGAGGCCGAGCGCGCCCGCGCCAAGGCCCAGATCGCCGCCTCCGACGACGGCCGCGGCCAGCGCCTGCTGGCGCAGCAGGCGATCGCGCGTGAGGAGGCCGAGCAGCTCACGTCCGCGGCCAAGTCCGCCCGCGCGGACCTGCAGGCCGCCGAAGCCTCGCTGCGCGCGGCCGAGCTCAACCTCTCCTTCACCCGCGTGATCTCGCCGATCGACGGGCGGGTCTCCCGGGCGATGATCACCCGCGGCAACCTGGTGAGCCCCACCGACCTGCTCACCACCGTGGTCTCCGACAGCCCGATCTATGCGGCCTTCAACACCGACGAGCAGACCTATCTGAAGTACGCCGGCGCCCAGCGCGGCGGCGGCGGCCCTGTCTACATGGGCCTGATGACCGAGAGCGGCTTCCCGCACCGCGGCAAGCTGCAGTTCACCGACAACGCGGTCGACGCGCACAGCGGCACCATCAGCGGCCGGGCCATCTTCGATAACGCCGACGGGGCCTTCACGCCGGGCCTCTTCGCCCGCGTTCGCCTGATCAGCGGCAAGAGCGAGCCGGTGGCGGTCGCCCCCGAGCAGGCGCTGGGGACCGACCTGGGCAAACGCTTCGTCCTGGTGCTGGGTCCGGGCGACCACGTGCAGTACCGGCCGGTGACCCTGGGCCGGGCCATCGGCCAGTACCGGATCATCACCTCGGGCCTGGCGCCAGGCGAGCGCATCGTCACCGCCGGCCTGCAGAAGGTGAAGCCGGGCGACCTCGTCACGCCCCAGCCTGCGGCCGCCGGCGCCAACCTCGAGCTCGCGGACGCCACGCCGGGCGGCTGAGCCGCCGCGCCGTCCACATCACCGCGCACGGACGGTCCGGCGGACGCGTCCGAAGCCTTCCGCACACCCTGAGCCCTGGGGCGCTCGCATGACCTTCTCGGACTTCTTCGTAAGCCGGCCGCGCTTTGCCGTCGTGCTCTCCATCCTGATCTTCGTGCTGGGTCTGATCGCCCTGCCGTTCCTGCCGATCGCCGAATATCCGGAGGTGGTGCCGCCCACGGTGGTGGTGCGCACGAGCTACGCCGGCGCCGATCCAGCGGTGATCGCCGAGACGGTCGCAGCGCCGCTCGAGCAGTCGATCAACGGCGTCGAGGGCATGCTCTACCAGTCCTCCCAGGCGACGGCCGATGGCGTCATGACGCTCACCGTCACCTTCGGGCTGGGCGTGGACGCCGACAAGGCCCAGGTGCTGGTGCAGAACCGGGTCGCCCAGGTGCTGGCCAAGCTGCCGCCCGAGGTGCAGCGCATCGGCGTCACCACGACCAAGGCCTCGCCGACGCTGATCGAGGTGGTCCACCTCACCTCCTCGAACAACCGCTACGACATGCTCTACCTGGCGAGCTACGCCCAGCTGCACGTCAAGGACGCGCTGGCCCGCAGCTACGGCGTGGGCGACGTGCAGATGTTCGGCCAGGGCCCCTACGCCATGCGGATCTGGCTGGATCCGGAGAAGCTGGCCTCGCGCAGCCTGACCCCCGGCGACGTGGTGGCGGCGCTGCGCGAGCAGAACGTCCAGGTGGCCGCCGGCCAGGTGGGCGCCCCGCCCGCCCCCGGCCAAGCCGACTTCCAGATCTCGGTGAACACCCAGGGCCGGCTCGCCACCGAGCAGCAGTTCGGCGACATCGTCATCCGCGCCGGCGACAAGGGCGAGATCAGCCACCTGCGCGACGTGGCCCGCATCGAGCTCGGCTCCGACAGCTATGCGCTGCGCTCGCTGCTCAACAACCAGCAGGCCATCGCCCTGCCGGTCTTCCAGCGGCCCGGCACCAACGCCCTGCAGATGGCGGCCGGCGTGCGCCAGACCATGGAGCGGCTGAAGAAGGACTTCCCCGAGGGGGTCCAGTACCACATCGTCTACGACACCACCGGCTTCGTGCACGAGAGCATCAACGCCGTCGTGCACACGCTCCTGGAGGCCCTGCTCCTGGTGGTGCTGGTGGTGGTGCTGTTCCTGCAGAACTGGCGCGCCTCGATCATCCCGCTGGTGGCGGTGCCGGTGAGCCTGGTGGGTTCGTTCGCGGTGATGCTGGCCCTCGGCTTCGGGCTCAACGCGCTGACCCTGTTCGGCCTGGTGCTGGCCATCGGCATCGTCGTCGACGACGCCATCGTGGTGGTCGAGAACGTCGAGCGGAACATCGCCCTGGGTCTTTCGCCCACCGAGGCGACCCGCAAGGCCATGC